>DDPD01000004.1 GCA_002342025.1 Moraxellaceae bacterium UBA2477
GGTTTCCATCATCAACTTGCGCAAAGCGCCGTCCTTGTCGCGGGCCAGCAGGCTGTCCCACTCGCTGCCCCACAGCAGCTTGATGACGTTCCAGCCAGAGCCGCGGAACTCGCCTTCGAGCTCTTGCACGATCTTGCCGTTGCCGCGCACCGGGCCATCCAAACGCTGCAAATTACAGTTAATGACATAGATCAGGTTGTCGAGCTTTTCACGACCGGCGAGCGCGATGGCACCGAGCGACTCCGGCTCATCCATTTCGCCATCGCCGAGGAAGGCCCAGACTTTGCGATTCTGATCCGGCAGCAAGCCGCGATTGATCAGGTACTTCATGACGTGGGCCTGGTAGATAGCCATGATCGGCCCCAGCCCCATTGATACCGTCGGGAACTGCCAGTACTCCGGCATCAGCCAGGGGTGCGGATAGCTCGACAAGCCCTTGCCACCGACTTCACGCCGGAAGTTGTTGAGCTGGTCCTCGCTCAGGCGGCCTTCGAGATAGGAACGCGCATAGATACCAGGCGCTGAATGCCCTTGGTAATAGATTAAATCGCCGCCGTGCTCGGCACTGGGTGCACGAAAAAAGTGATTGAAGCCTACATCATACAGCGTGGCCGATGATGCAAAAGTAGCTATATGGCCACCCAGCTCGTCATCGTTTTGGTTCGCCCGCATCACAATCGCTAAGGCATTCCAGCGAATCAGCGAGCGCAGACGCCACTCCAGGTTCGGGTCGCCCGGCATCAGCGGTTCTTGCTCGCGGGGAATAGTATTTACATAGGGGGTGTTGAGTCGGCCAATATGCACGCCGAAGCTGGGTGCATGATTATTTAGCCATTCTAGGAGCTGTCTCGCGCGTTCAGGTGAATCATTTTCTGCGACGGATGCCAATGCATCTAACCACTCTTGTGTTTCCACGTGGTCGCGGTCGCCGTAGTGACGAAGCCGTGCCATGTTGCCTCCTTTCCGATACCGGATTGCGGCCTGTTGAGCCGGGTCATGACCAGCCTAACGACAATCTTGGGTAAAGAATTTCGCGTGACTGATCGGTCACAGAAAGCATGACATACTTGATCAGTTGGGCAAAGTACGGAAAGGTAATAATTGGTCGCAGAGTGTGGGTAATTCGCGCAGTAAAGACAGCCCAGGGCGCGTGAGCTCACGATCATTCACAACCACTAAGCGTTGCTTTTTTACCGCCGGTATTTGCTGAAAGCGCTGCCAAAACCTTTGTGAAGGCAGCAATTGATCTTGCGAGAGCAAAATGACATCAGGCTTGGCCTTTAACACAAACTCTAATTGCAAAATGGGTGCGGGAACCAATGTTTTCGGCACGATTGAATCTACCCCGCACACAGCCATGGCTTGGCTGACGACATGCTGTGGCGCAAGGCTATATAAAGGCTGTAACCAGACCTGATAGAAGCCGCGCAAACGCGGACCTTGAGCATAGCGTAGCCGGGTTTCTTGCAAGTTCTTCTGAAGTTCATTGGCTTGATTAGCGGCACGCGCTGACTGCCCTGCCAAAGCACCCAGCCAATTTAATCGTGTGGGAATATCTTCAAGTTTTTTGGGGTCGATGGCGAGCATGGGGATACCCAATTGACGCAAACGAGCTTGTTGATTTCCAGCAAGTCCAGAAGGCCAATAGACCACGAGATCCGGCTTCACCCGACGTATTTGCTCTTCGTTGATTTGGCTCGCCTGAGCCACCACGGGGAAGCCCGTCAGACTTTTTTGCCAGCGGCCAACTGAAGGATGATCATCTTGGACACCCACAATGACATGTTGGACCTGAAGATCCCGCAGCATATCAACCAGATGTGGCCCCAACACGACCCAGCGCTTGGGTAGCGTCTGCGGTACCTGCCATGCTTGGTGGTTGTCGTCTGTCCAAGTAGTGAGTGTTACCGCCGCCTTGGCCGGCGATTGCTGAGCTTGAGCTTCCACTACGGCACTCAACAAGGCCAAAAGTGCAATGACACTCCCTAGCCATGGGTATTGAATCAAGCGCCGGGCCACAAGGTATGCAACGCTAACATCACCATCCACACGATCAATGCGCGTTGCAGCAGGGCTTGCAAGCCCGTCATGGCCTCCGAGAGGGCTACAGACGGTTCAACATGAGCATCCAGATCAACCGGCTCCGCAGCCTCTGCCGCTTCGTCAATAAGCTCATGACCTGGCGCATCGGGTTTCAACAAACGCTCGCGAATGACCGCCCACGTGGCCGTAAAGTTACCCGCCAAGGCAAAACTCAACGCCAACAACCGAGTTGGAATCCAATCGGCCAATGTCAGCCAGTGACTTACCAATTCTTGGTTTTCAGCCTCCGCCTCACGTTCAGCCAAGCGTAAAAAATAGTAGCCCAAGGCTGCCACCGGGGTCGCCAGCAAAAACCAGAATAACGGCGAGAAAAGCTGCTGTAAGGACTCACGCAGCATGTCTTTACGTGCCTCTCCTAACTCTGCCGACAATGCGAGGTCAGGCGTGACCCAGTCATTTTGCTCTGCATCCGGAATAGGCGTGGCCCACGGGCGCTGTTTCCAATTCTCCAAATGCTTAGCGGCGGCAGATGGCTGCGCTACATCACCAAAAATAACGAGCAACACTAATGCACTAGGCACAAAAATCAGCAGACTTAAGCCCAGCTCTTTGAGTGCCTGCAAGCAGACTGCCAGAACAACCATCGGAATTAACAATGTGAGCGCCAGCCGAATGCCCGTACTTAAACTACTGGGCAACTGACTGCACCAGGCCAACCAATGATTGCCGGGTTTAGCAACGGCTTGGCGCCACTCTAAAGGCAAGGCGAAGTAGGCAGCCAAGGCCAACAAGGCTAATAACAAACTCATGTATGTTCGCTCCCACTCAGCGTAATAAAACGGAGGCTTAACGCCACTCTGCTAGTAATTGATTCAGTCTAGGCCAATCAAAAAAAGGACCAGGATCTGTTTTCCGGCCCGGTGCAATCTCACTATGACCCACTAGGCGGCCTTTAGACTCGGGATAATGTTGC
>DDPD01000045.1 GCA_002342025.1 Moraxellaceae bacterium UBA2477
CGCGCCGGACATCGCCGGCAAGGGCGTGGCGAATCCGCTGGCCACTATTTTGTCGGTGGCGATGATGCTGCGTTACACCTTCAAGGCCGATGCTGCAGCTAAGGCCATTGAGGATGCCGTCGGTCGCGTGCTCGATCAGGGCCTGCGTACCCCCGATATCTACAGCGAAGGCACGACCAAGGTCGGCACTCAGGCCATGGGCGAAGCGGTCGTTGCCGCGCTTTGATTAATGCCGCGCCTTCTTTAGCGCTGCGCTTTAACGAATTCTCAGGAGAACGAACATGAAAGTAGGTCTGATCGGTTGGCGTGGCATGGTGGGTTCGGTGCTGATGCAGCGCATGGTGGAAGAAAATGATTTCGCCGTGATTGATCCGGTGTACTTCACCACCTCCAATCCGGGCGCTGCGGCGCCCAGCTTTGGTGGCAAGGTCGGCGGTGTTCTGCACGACGCTCACAGCATCGACGCTCTGAAGGCGATGGACACCATCATCAGCTGCCAGGGCGGCGATTACACCACCGAGATCTTCCCGAAGCTGCGTGCAGCCGGTTGGAACGGTTACTGGATCGACGCGGCGTCGACACTGCGCATGGAAGATGACGCGGTGATTATTCTCGACCCCGTTAATGGCGGCCTGATCGAGTCGGCGCTGGCCAAGGGCGTGAAGAACTTCATCGGCGGCAACTGCACCAACTCCATCCTGCTCATGGGTGTGGGCGGCTTGTTCCGCGAAGGTCTGGTCGAGTGGGTCAGCTCCATGACGTATCAGGCGGCATCGGGCGGTGGTGCCAACCACATGCGCGAATTGCTCAAGGGCATGGGCGTGATCAATGCGGCGGTAGCAGATGAGCTGGCCACACCGGCGTCGGCTATTCTGGAGATTGACCGCAAGGTAGCGCAGACCATCCGCAACGATGTGCCGCGCGAGTTCTTCGGTGCACCGCTGGCGGGCGGTCTGATTCCATGGATCGACAAGCAGCTCGACAACGGCCAGTCCAAGGAAGAATGGAAGGGCCAGGCCGAGGTCAACAAGATCCTCGGGACCGACGCCGTGATTCCGGTCGATGGCCTCTGCGTGCGCATCGGCGCGATGCGCTGCCACAGCCTGGCACTGACCCTGAAGCTGAACAAGGATCTGCCGCTGAGCGAGATCGAAAGCATCATTCAGTCCGGTAACGATTGGGTGAAGTGGGTGCCGAACGATCGCGACATCACCGTCAACGAGCTGACCCCGGCGAGCATCACCGGTGGCCTCAAGATCGGCGTTGGCCGTGTGCGCAAGCTCAACATGGGCCCGCAATACATCTCGGCTTTCGTGATCGGTGATCAGCTGCTCTGGGGCGCGGCCGAACCGCTGCGTCGCATGCTGCGTATCTTGCTTGCACGCGGAACGGCAGCCTGATGGGCGCTATTACGCAGTCCCTGGGTCTGTTTGGCGTGACCGGTGAACTCGGTCGCGCTTTCTTTGATGCGCTGGAAGAGCAGGGGGCTTTTGTTGGCCGCCTGCGTCTTTTTGCTAGTGCGCGCTCCAACGAGGAGAGTCGTGTCTTTCGCGACAAGCCGCTGGCGGTGGAAGAGGCCGATACGGCCGATTTCGATGACCTTAACGAAGCCATCCTTGCCGTGCCCGCCGATGTGGCAGACGAGCTGGCCGGTCGCTTGCTGGCACGCGGCGTACGTGTTTGGGATGCCAGCGGCAGCCTGCGCTCGCACCCGCAAGCCGTGAGTTTGGCCGAAGCCGGCCCGGACAGTCTGCTGATTGTGCTCGATGAGCCGCTGGTCAATATCCTGTCGCCGCTGGTGCAGAAGCTGAATGCGGCATCGCCGCTGCAGCGCTTAGAAGTGACGGTGTTGGCGCCCGTGTCGGCGCGCGGTCAGAAGGGTGTTCGTGAGCTGGCACGCCAGACTGGCGAGTTGCTCAACGGTCGCGGCATTACGGTAGAGACCTGGCCGCAGCAGATTGCTTTCAATGTGCTGTCTGCCGATGGCAGTTTCGAGCCGGCGACGGGCACGCTGCGCGAGCGCCGCTTGCTAGCCTCGCTGCAAAAGCAACTGCCGGGCACGGTGGTGCGCGTTCGCCAGTTCATCGTGCCGGTGTTTTACGGTGCCGTGATGGACTTGCGCTGGACGCATGCCGATGCGCTGAGCCGTGCAGATGTGCTGACCATTTGCGAGTCGGTGGATCACCTGCAGGTGCATGAAGATCGCGATGGCGAGACACTGCCGACGCCGGTCAGCCAAGGGGTGGCGAACATCACCGGTACCTTGTCGCGCCTGCAAGTTGAGACGCAAGACGCCATGGCCTGCGTGCTTGCCGACCCGCTACGCGTCGGGATTGTGCAGCCGCTCTTGGCAACGCTCATGGTTCAGGGTTAACTCAGCGCAGCAAATAGTCGGTTGGCGCGGGTAGCGTCATGGGAGCGGGGATGAACAATCGCATCGTGTCATGGGCAGCAGTAGCTTGCTTAAGTGCCTACAGCTGCTCCGCTTATGCGGTGGCACTGGGTGAAATGCGCGTGCTGTCTGCGCTGGGCGAGCCGCTGAAAATTCAGCTGATGGTCAATGACCTCGGTCCAGTGGCAGCGAGCGACACACGTGTCATTTTGGCGCCCTCCGAAGATTACAGCCGCTTGGGTCTCATCCCTCCCGTGGGGGCCGATCAGTGGCAAGTGTCTATGCAAAGCAATGGTCAGTTATCTGCGCTGATCTCGGGTGTGGCGCCGCAGCAAGAAGCTAATGTGAACTTTCTGGTTCAGTTGATTTGGCCCGGGCATATTCTAGTTCAGCAGGTGACGGCGGTGCTTTTACCCCCTGCAAGCCCAGTGGAGCCATCGCCAGCAGAGCCTCCGCAATTAGCCGAGACCAGTCCTGAAAAAGACATGAGCACACCGGGAACGGCGACCTTAACGGTGGACGAAGCGGAAAGCGTGGTGGTGCCTTTGGTAGCGCCTGCTGCTGGCGCGAAGCCCTTTGTAGAAGCCGTTGAGCGTATAGAAGCTGAGCCTCTGACCGCGCGTATTCAAGCGGGTGATACGCTAAGTGGTTTGGCAAAATCCTGGCCTTTGCCTCAGGCGTCCTTAGAACAGAAGCAGCAAATTTTGGCAGAGGGCAATCCGCGTATCTTCGTTGACGGCAATATTAATCAACTAAAACGCGGGGCGTTATTGCGCTATCCCTTGTCGACTGAGATCAAACTGCCGGCACCCGATCAGGCTCGTGAATGGTTGGAAGCACGTCGGTCAGGTACCCATCCGTCTGCAGTCGCGACCTTAAACCAGCCTGCGTTATCGGCGGCGCCTGAAGCCAAAAGTGCAGGGGGTACAGAAGAAGTTACCCTGACGTTGATTAGCCCTAAGGCTGACGACTCAACACAAGCTGCCCAAGCAGAGGCACTTATTGCCGATGAACTCGCTCAATTAGACGCTCAAAAGAACTCGCTCTTGGCTGAGCGAGCGGCACTGCAAGCCGAGTTGGCAGAGTTAGAAAATGCCGGACGTGATCAGGATGCGCGTTTGCAGGTGCTCGATGCAAAACTTGCGCAGCTCAATGCGGTTAAACCCACGACAGCGCCCGAAACAGTCGCATCGAAAGACTCGTCAAATGAAAACAGCTTAAGGCCTAGTTGGGTCGCTGCTGCGGTAGGCTTTTTTGTTGCATTGCTGATCATTTTGCGTCGACGCGCAGCCGCCGCGAGCAATGCAGCGTTGGCTGCTCGAGTGGCCCCGATTACGCCTGTAGCCAATGATTATGTCGCTTTTGAACCGCTAGATCAGTTGCCGACACCACCGTGGACGGCAGTGCACTCCGCCGCTGAATCTGAACCCGAAATAGCGCCTGCACTGGCCGTCGTTTCCGATGGGTTAACTCCTGAGGTAGATGCAGAGGCCGAGTCTGAATACGACTTCATGAGTGATGCGGAGGCAGCTGCTTTGCAGACTCGTTTAGATTTGGCACAAGCCTACATCGACATGCAAGAAATTGAACTCGCCAAAGAGCTGTTAGATGCCGTGATTGTGCGAGGTAATGCTGAGCAGCAAGCACAAGCTAGGCAAATATTTGAAAGTTTGAGCTAGTGGTGACGGAGTTAAATACGCCGCCCTGTAGGCGCTGGGCGATAGGCGTTGAATTTGATGGCCGTGCCTTCCGTGGGTGGCAAACCCAGCAGGCAGGTGTGTTAAGCGTCCAAGAAACATTGGAAACCGCTATCTCTCGTGTGGCAAATCATCCGGTCATTGTTCATGGCGCTGGCCGGACTGATGCAGGGGTGCATGGCTCGGGCATGATCGCGCACTTTGATAGTGTCGCCATTCGTCAGGAGCGCAATTGGTTGATGGGGATTAATACCCTGCTGCCAGAAACTGTGGCGGTACGCTGGATTCAGCCAATGACGGATGATTTTCATGCGCGTTTCAAGGCTATCGCTCGGCGGTATCATTACTTCGTGTACAACCATCCCCGCCGTTCCGCGCTGCTGGCAGGGCGAGCTACCTGGCATCATGCCGCGCTAGATGTGTCGCGCATGCAAGCAGCAGCCAATGCTTTAGTCGGTGTGCATGACTTTAGTGCTTATCGTGCTGTCGCTTGCCAATCCAAGCGTCCCGTACGCGATGTGCATTTTCTGAATTTGAGTCGGCGCGGCGAATTAATTCGTTTAGATATTCAAGCCGATGGCTTTTTGCACCACATGGTGCGCAACATCATGGGCGTTTTGTTGGCCGTCGGTGATGGCCGAGCCGAGGTCAGTTGGGCAGAGCAGGTGCTGCTTTCGGGTGATAGAACCCAGGCTGGTGTGACGGCGCCACCGGACGGTCTTTATTTCGTTGATGCGCACTACCCGCCAGAGTTTCAGTTGCCTCGTGTGCCCATTGGGCCGCTTTGGGCAGCCGCTTGGTCGGATTAAGCTTGTTGTGCCTGTATTTTCTTGATTTTCGGTCAAAAAGCATCTTGGCAGTTGGCAGTGAAACCGGTTTACTCTGCAGCACTGCAAGACACTGATAACGAGGATAAAGTCATGCTCCGCAATTGTTCCATTCGCGCTCACCAAGCTACTCGTGCAATCGCTATGGCGCTGCTGATAGGTGCTGCATCCTCACCGGCACTGGCTGTTTCGGTCAATGAGATGGTGGTGTGGTCAGCCGTCAATCAGCCTCTGCGTATGGATATTGAATTAGTGGATTTGCAGGGCGCTAACTTGCGTGACCTGAGTGTATCGGTCGCCTCTGAAAGTGAGCATGGTCGTGCGGGATTAACGCGCCCTAGCTGGGCCAATAATGTGAGCTTTAAAATTATTGTTTTGCCCTCCGGCAAAGTGATTGCACGCGCCGTGTCTAGTGAGGCGGTGGATGCTGAGTTTGTCAGCTTTATGGTGTTGATCCGTGCAGCTGGCGTAGGTCAGCTTCAGCAGGTGGCATCCAAGGTTCGCAGCAACGGGGCAGAGCCCTTGGCATCCCCCGATGCCACACCCGTTGCGCCCCGTAGCCAGTCTGTTGAGCCGGCACCAGCGCGAGCGGCTGAACCTGTAGCCCCTGTTTTTGCCGATAAGCCTTTCAAGCCCACGGTAGCCCCCAAGCCTGTTGTTGCGCCTACGCCTCAGCCGGTTGCTAAGCCCGCTGCAGTAGCTAAGCCTGTTGCAGCGCCTAAGCCTGTGGTGACGCCGGCCCCTGTCGTTGTTGAGCCGGTTGTGGCCTCACCAAGCCCAGCGCCAGCTGAGTTAGTTGCGGCTGCAGAAGAGGATAATGCTGAGGTGATGGCGGACGTTGGTCTTGAGCCTACGTTGGAGTCTTTACAGGCGGATCGCACTCAAATTTTGCAGCAAATCACAGACCTTCAGACGCGAGTGACAGAGTTAGATCAGCAGATTGCTGCGCTTTCTCCCGAGACCCTGCCAGAAAGTGAAACTGCAGTCGCATTAGAAGAGTCAGAAACATCGCCTGCAGAGCCCGAAGATGCCTCGAAAGTTAAGCTTTTGGGATACACCTATTTCTCGAATGTGCTGCTGGTATTTTTAGGCTTGTTTTTGACGGGTATGTTTATCACTGAGCGTATCCGCGCCCGCAAGGGTTAATTTAACGGGGTAAAGTCGGGCTAAGGCACGACAAACCTCGCACAAAAGGCAGTGTCTGGTGCAACTTCACCTGACGCTGCCTTTTGCCTTTGCTACACTCGTTTTCTGTTAAAACTTTCTCACTGAGCGCACCTTGTCCACTCAAGCTAGTTCCCGTGTTCGCGTCAAAATCTGTGGCATCACACGAATTGACGATGCGCTTTCGGCAGTGGCGGCGGGCGCAGACGCTCTCGGCTTTGTGTTTCATTCCGCCAGTCCGCGCGCGGTGACGCCAGCGCAAGCGGCTGCCATCATCGCCGCCTTGCCGCCTTTTGTGACCACGGTGGGATTGTTTGTAGATGCCAGTGAGCAACGTATTCGCGACACCCTCGCGGAGGTCCCTCTGGATTGTTTGCAGTTTCACGGCGATGAGCCAGAGTCAGCCTGCGTGATATACGGCCGCCCGTGGATCAAGGCCTTGCGCGTGCAGCCTGGGCAGGATGTGAGCGCGCTCATGGCGCAGTGGCCGCTGGCCTCGGGCATTCTGCTTGACGCCTACCACCCCACGCAGCATGGCGGCACGGGCTTGCAGTTCGATTGGTCCTTAGTACCCAAACAAACCTCGCGCGCCATTATTCTGGCCGGTGGTTTAACCCCGGAAAATGTCGCGCAAGCCATTATGCAAACACGGCCCTATGCGGTGGATGTGAGTGGCGGTGTTGAAGCGGCAAAAGGCGTAAAAGACGCCGTCAAAATTGAAGCTTTTCTGGCAGGAGTTCGCTCAGCATGAGTCAACCGGTAGATTTCTCGCAGTTCCCCGATGCCCGTGGCCGTTTTGGTAAGCACGGTGGCCGTTTTGTCTCGGAAACGCTGATGGGGGCGTTGGATGATCTCGATAAGCTCTACGCCCGTCTTAAGAATGATCCAGCCTTCATGGCGGAGTTCGATCACGATCTGGCGCATTATGTGGGTCGTCCATCACCGCTGTATCACGCCGAACGTTTAAGTCGTGAGCTCGGTGGCGCACAGATCTACCTCAAGCGCGAAGATCTGAATCACACCGGCGCGCACAAGATCAACAACACCATCGGGCAGGCCTTGCTTGCCAAGCTATCCGGCAAAACCCGCATCATTGCGGAAACCGGGGCAGGGCAGCATGGCGTTGCAACAGCCACTATTGCGGCACGACTGGGCATGGAGTGTGTGGTCTATATGGGCGCGGAAGACGTCAAGCGCCAGTCACCGAATGTCTATCGCATGAAGTTGCTGGGCGCCACTGTGGTGCCGGTGACTTCGGGCTCGAAAACACTGAAAGATGCCCTAAACGAGGCCATGCGTGACTGGGTCACCAACGTTGATGACACGTTCTACATCATCGGCACCGTTGCTGGCCCTGCGCCTTACCCCATGATGGTGCGTGACTTCCAATCGGTGATTGGTCGTGAAGCGCGCCGCCAATGCCTCGCGCAAACCGGAAGACTGCCCAATGCCTTGGTCGCCTGTGTCGGTGGCGGCTCTAACGCCATAGGCTTGTTCCACCCGTTCCTGGCCGATGAATCGGTGAAAATCTATGGCGTGGAAGCCGCAGGCCATGGCATTGCGGCTGGCGATGGCCAGCATTCGGCTCCACTGAACGCGGGTCGTATGGGCGTCTTGCACGGTAACCGTACCTACCTCATGGCCGATGACAATGGCCAGATTATTGAAACGCATTCCTGCTCGGCCGGCTTGGATTATCCCGGTGTGGGCCCGGAGCACAGCTGGTTGAAAGATATCGGTCGCGTGCAGTATGTCGCGATTAATGACACGGAGGCGCTGAATGGCTTCCACACGCTGACACGCAAAGAAGGCATTATTCCTGCGCTGGAATCCAGCCATGCGGTGGCCTACACCATGAAACTGGCGCCGACCATGGCGAAAGACGAGATCATTATTGTGAATTTATCGGGTCGTGGAGACAAAGACTTGATGACGGTAGCCGCATTGGACGGCCTGGAGATGAAGCTGTGAGTCGTTTAGCCCATCGCTTCGCGGCCCTGAAAGCGGCCGGACGCAAAGCCTTAATTCCGTACATTACCGCCGGTGACCCTGAGCCGGGTGTCACCGTGGCCGCCCTGCATGCGCTGGTGAAGGCGGGCGCTGACGTACTGGAATTGGGCGTGCCCTTTTCCGACCCCATGGCCGATGGCCCGACCATCACCTTTGGCCACGAGCGCGCCCTCAAGCATGGCGTGAGTCTGCGCCAAGTGCTGGCTATGGTCAGCGAGTTTCGTCAGCAAGACGACCACACGCCGGTGGTCTTAATGGGCTACCTCAATCCCGTTGAAATTATGGGTGTGGCGGCTTTCGCCGATGCGGCTAAAGCGGCGGGCGTGGATGGTGTGTTGACCGTTGATTTGCCGCCGGAAGAGGCCGAAGACCTCGACCTTGAGCTCAAGCGAGTCGGTTTGGACCCCATTTATTTGTTGGCTCCCACCACGTCGTTGGCGCGGGCTAAACTTATTACTGATGCGGCCAGTGGCTATGTCTACTATGTGTCGCTGAAGGGTGTGACGGGTGCCGCCACGCTCGATACTGACGCCGTCGCGGCGCGAATTGCTGAATTACGCAGCATCACGCAATTGCCCATTGGCGTTGGTTTTGGTATCAAGGACGCCACAACAGCAGCGGCCGTCGCGCGCCATGCCGATGGCGTGGTGGTAGGCTCCGTGCTAGTGCAGCGTTTGGGCGAACTGGCCCACGATACCGCAGCGATTCCCGCTGCTTTGACCGCGATCCTGGCGCCCATGCGCGCCGCGATTGATCAGGCCTGAGGGCCATCTGAGCCGCCGTGATCCGGTGGCTCTTGGGAGTCAACATGAGTGCAAACTGGCTGGAACGTATCCTGCCGAATGTGGGGCAACAAAGCCCGACAGATCGCCGAGCTTCAGTGCCGGAAGGCCTGTGGCGTAAGTGTCCTAAGTGCGAGTCCGTGCTCTATGAGGCTGAGGTAGAGCGCAATCAGCACGTCTGCCCGCGCTGCCAACATCATTTACGTATCGGCGCTCGTGCGCGCATCGCGCTGACCCTGGATGCTGAAGGCCAGGAAGAGCTCGCGGCCGATCTTGAACCGATTGATATCCTGCGTTTTAAAGACTCCAAACGTTATGCCGACCGTATTGCCGAAGCGCAAGCCAGTACCGGCGAGAAAGATGCCTTGGTGGTGATTAAAGGCACGCTGAATAATTTACCCGTGGTGGTGGCGGCGTTTGAATTCGATTTCATGGGCGGCTCCATGGGCTCGGTGGTCGGTGGTCGCTTTGTGGCCGCCGCCGAGTACTGCTTGATACACCGTATACCCCTGATCTGCTTTGCCGCCTCGGGTGGCGCGCGCATGCAAGAAGCCTTGTTCTCGCTAATGCAAATGGCGAAAACCTCGGCCGCGTTAGAGCGTATGAAGCAGGCTGGCGTGCCCTATATTTCGGTGCTAACCGACCCAGTCTATGGCGGTGTGTCGGCCAGTTTGGCCATGTTGGGCGATGTGAACGCGGCGGAGCCCCATGCACTGATTGGTTTCGCTGGCCCTCGTGTCATTGAACAAACCGTGCGTCAGAAGTTGCCAGAAGGCTTTCAGCGTTCCGAGTTTTTGCTCGAGCATGGCACGGTAGACATCATCATTCACCGCCATGAAATGCGCGATACGTTGTTCCGTTTGTTGGCCAAGTTTACGCATTTCCCGGTGTGAGCTCGCAGTCTAAAGCCGACTGGCTACACACCTTAGAGCGCCGTCACCCCAGTGCCATTGATATGGGGCTGGAGCGTGTCGGTCTTGTGGCGGATCGTCTTCATGCGCGTCAGTTTCAGGCGCCCGTGATTACCGTGGCCGGCACGAACGGCAAAGGCTCAACGGTGGCCACGCTAATGGCCCTGGGTCGTGCTGCGGGTTGGCGCGTCGCGCACTACACCTCACCCCATTTAGTCGATTTCAATGAGCGCATTGGTATCAACGGCACGCTCATTAGTGATGCCGAACTCGTCTCCGCACTAGATGCCGTTGAGGCTGTGCGGGGCGATATTTCGCTGACCTATTTTGAACACACCACCTTGGCGGCCTTCTACTGGTTTCAACATCAGGCGCCGGACCTGGTCGTGCTGGAAGTGGGCTTGGGCGGTCGCCTAGATGCCGTGAACTTAGTTGATGCCACCGTGGCCGTGATCACCAGTGTCGATCTCGATCATCAGGACTGGCTGGGCGATACCATTGCAGCCATTGCCAAAGAAAAGGCCGGTGTTATGCGTGCAGGACGCCCGGTGGTGCTGGGTGAGCGTGAGCCGCACTCGGTGTTGTTGACGCAGGCACAGTCGCTATCGGCACCGATGTGGCAAAAAGGGCAGCATTACGATTTTGCAGACCTCGACGAGGCCGGCGCATGGTCTTGGCAAGCCGGCGATACGCATTACACCGACCTGCCTGCACCTCGGGTGGTCTGTGATAACGCGGCCACCGCCATAGCCGCTTTGCACGCACTGGCAGCGGTAAGCGACCTGCGCATCAGCGAGGCGGCGATTCGGCAGGGTTTGCCTCACGCCTATGTCACCGGGCGCTTGCAGCGCTTAACCGGGCTGCCTGAAGTCTGGGTCGATGTCGGGCATAATCCGCACGGCGCACGCTTTCTTTGGCAGCATTTGCCTAAACCCCTGCCGGGCCAGCGTACCCATGCTGTCTTCGCTATGTTGCAGGATAAAGATGTGGCGGGCGTGATCGCAGCATCGGCTGAGTCGGTGGATTGTTGGTGGTTGGCGGACTTGTCGGGCCCGCGAGGGCAAACGGCAGCGCGATTAGCCGAGCAGCTCCAGCAAGCGCTCAGCAACCCGTCTATTGGCGGGCAATATACAACGGTGGAGTCGGCGCTCAGCGCAGCTCGCCAAGCACTTCAAGGCGGCGATAGAATCGTCGTTTTCGGATCATTTCTAACGGTCGCGGCCGTCTTGTCAGCAGGTGCGTGAGTCATGGATATCGCAGTGAAGCAACGAATTTTAGGTGGCGTGGTGCTGCTGGCTGCCGCGATACTGTTTTTGCCGGTTTTGCTGGAAGGCGCCGGGGTTCAAGCGCTGCGTCCACCCACACCGCCTTCGGCGCCATCAACGCCAACCACGCAGGACTTAGCCCCAGCGCTGCAGCAGCAAGCGCAAGACATGGCGAAAGAGATCAGCGCCAGTCACGGCGAGCCCACGTTTTATCCCGTAGAGCCCGCGATCACAGAAGCGCCAGCGCCCACACCGGCCACGCCAGAGCAATTCCGTTTGCAAGAACCTGCCACTCGTCCTGCGCCCAGCACGGATGCATTGGCCGAGCAGCAACTTGCGGCCAATCTCGCTGCCGAGAAGGCCGCAAAGTTAAAAGCGGAGGCTGCTGCAGCGACAGCAGCGCAAGCTAAGCTAGATGATCAATCTGCGGTAAAAACGGCAGCTGCCGAGAAAAAAGCTGCTGCCGAGAAAAAAGCCTTAGCCGAGAAAAAGGCTGCTGCAGAAAAGGCTGCTGTAGAAAAGGCCAAGGCCGAAAAACTTGCGGCCGAAAAAGCGGCAGCCGATAAAAAGGCAGCTGCCGCACAAGCCACCAAAACACCGACAGATCCAGATCCGGCCTTGCCTCAGGCCTGGGTGGTGCAGGTGGCCCGTCTTAATGCGCCCGAGAAAGCCAATGCCTTGGTGGAGAAGCTGCGCGCCAAAGGCTATCGTGCCAGTGCGGCAGGTGCGGGCGATAGCTGGCGCGTCATTATTGGGCCTGAGCTCGATAAGTCGGTAGCAGAGTCCATTAAGCGGCGTTTAGCGGAAGATCCGCAGCTAAAAATGAGTGGCTGGATTCAAGCCTATCGCCCGTGAGTTTGGTATGATGCGCGCCCAGATTGCTACCCCTTACTGTCCCTAATACGGGCAGGTTAGCGAGCCTTATGCATCCTGCAGATTTAGTCATCTTATCGGTTCTGGCGCTTTCGCTGATTTTCGGCTTTATGCGCGGCTTCGTGCGCGAGGCCTTTGCCTTAGCGGGCTGGGTGCTGGCCATCATCATTGCGCGCAGCTTTAACGAACCCTTAGCCGCTTGGTTAGCGGGTTTTGTTAGCACACCTTCAATACGCCTCGTGTTGTCTTATGGCGGTCTCTTTTTCGGTACCTTACTAACGTTTAGTTTATTGGGTACGGTGCTGCGTCAGGTGGTGCATGGTGGCGGCTTGAGCCTACTGGATCGCTTTATGGGCGGCGTCTTTGGCGCGCTTCGTGGTGGCATATTGGTGCTCATTGCGCTGATGCTCATGGCGCCTTTCGTTAAGCACGATAATTGGTATCGCAACGCCTTGCTGCCAAAAACCTTTTTGCAATATGAATCTCTGGCGCGCTCGCTACAGCAGCAGGCGTTAACGCTGGTTCGTCCTATCCCTTCGGCGTCTTCGACGTCGAAATCGTCACCCTGAGAGGTTGCCATGTGCGGAATTGTTGCCATTGCCGGTAAGGCGCCGGTCAATCAGGCGTTGTATGACGCCCTGACGGTATTGCAACACCGAGGCCAGGATGCTGCCGGTATTGTTACCAGTGAACATGGTCGCCTGTTTTTACGCAAAGAAAACGGCATGGTGCGCGACGTGTTCCATACCCGTCACATGCTGCGCTTGGCTGGCAACTTTGGTATTGGCCATGTTCGTTACCCCACCGCGGGCTCATCCAGCTCGGCCGAAGCTCAGCCGTTCTACGTGAACTCGCCCTACGGCATTACGCTGGCGCATAACGGTAATTTGACCAATGCCCAAGAGTTGGCCAAGGCCATCTTTCTCACCGATTTGCGCCACGTTAATACCGACTCCGACTCCGAAGTACTGCTCAATATTTTTGCCCATGAGCTGCAAGCCAACGGCAAAATCGCCCCTAGTGTGGATGACATTTTTGCTGCCGTGAGTGGCGTGCATAAGCGCTGTCGTGGTGCTTACGCGGTGGTGGCCATGATTACCGGCTATGGCATTGTGGGTTTCCGCGACCCCTTCGGCATTCGCCCCATTATTTTTGGTGAGCGTGATACGCCAGACGGCAAAGAGTACATCGTGGCCTCGGAGTCGGTGGCTGTGACCTCGCTGGGTTTCCGCGTGGTACGCGATTTGTTGCCGGGCGAAGCGGTCTTTATTAACGAAGCGGGTGAGTTGTTTACGCGCCAGTGCGCGGAAAATCCTGTGTACTCGCCGTGCATTTTCGAGCACGTGTATTTCGCACGCCCCGACTCCATCATCGACAATATTTCAGTGTACAAAGCGCGTCTGCGCATGGGTGAGAAGCTGGCCAACACCATCACCCGCGACTATCCCGATCTGAACATTGATGTGGTCATGCCCATTCCAGACACTAGCCGCACGGCGGCTCTGGAGCTGGCAAACCAACTCAATGTGAAGTACCGCGAAGGCTTTATGAAGAACCGCTACATCGGCCGTACNNGTGGATGACTCCATTGTGCGCGGCACGACCTGTCGCGAAATCATTCAAATGGCGCGCGATGCGGGCGCGAATAAGGTCTATTTCGCCTCGGCAGCGCCTGCGGTCAAGTTCCCGAATGTCTATGGCATCGACATGCCAGCCAAAGACGAGCTCATCGCGCATGGTCGTACCGATCAAGAGGTCTGTGATTTGATTGGTGCGGACGCGCTGATCTATCAAAAGCTCGAAGATCTGATCTCAGCCGCGCGCGAAGGCAATCCGGACATTCAACAATTTGATTGCTCGGTGTTTAACGGCGAATATGTGACAGGCGATATTGATGATGCCTATCTCGATAAGCTGCAGGCGTCACGCAGCGATTCGGCCAAAAAGCAAAGCCGTCACGGCTCAACCATGGTAGACCTCGCCAACGGCTAAGCCCGTTGGGCTTGGGAGAAAACGATGTCTGATGTGCCCGAGAACACCACGCCTGCGCCGTTTGATATTGCAGGGTTTGATACCTTGGCGGTGCGCGCCGGTAATTTTCGTTCGGCTGAAGGCGAGCACTCCGAGTCAATTTACCTGACCTCGTCGTTTGTCTTTGCCAGTGCCGCCGAAGCGGCGGCGCGATTCGGCGGTACCGAAGCCGGCAATATTTACTCGCGTTTTACCAACCCCACGGTGCGCGGCTTCGAAGAAAAACTCGCGGCTTTAGAAGGCTGTGAGCGTGCCGTCGCCACCAGTTCCGGCATGGCCGCTATTCTTGCCACCGTACTCGGTTTGCTGAAAGCGGGCGATGAAATCGTCGCCTCGCAAAGCTTGTTTGGCACCACCAATGTGCTGTTCGACAAATACGCCAGCAAGTTCGGCATTAGCACGCGCTTCGTGCCCTTGGCGGATCTACCCAGCTGGCGCGCTGCCATTACGCCAGCCACCAAATTGTTCTTTGTGGAAACGCCCAGCAACCCCTTGGGCGAGCTCGTGGACATTGCGGCCTTAAGCCAGATCGCGCATGAGCATGGCATCTTGCTCGCGGTCGATAATTGCTTCTGTACCCCGGCGCTGCAAAAGCCGCTGGCCTTGGGCGCGGACTTAGTCATTCACTCCGCCACCAAATACCTTGATGGCCAAGGTCGTTGTTTAGGTGGCGCGGTGGTGGGGTCGCACAAGCTCATGGAAGACATTTACGGCGTGGTGCGCACCTGCGGCCCGTCACTCAGCCCGTTCAATGCGTGGGTGTTTCTGAAGGGCCTGGAGACCTTGCGTTTGCGCATGGAGGCTCACTCAGCGCAGGCGTTGAAACTAGCGCAATGGCTGCAAGCGCAGCCGGGCATTGCCGCCGTGCATTACCCCGGTTTAGCGTCACATCCTCAGCATGAATTGGCTAAGCGCCAGCAGCGTGGCTTTGGTGGCGTGCTGTCGTTTGAATTGGCAGGTGGGCGTGAGGCCGCGTGGCGATTTATCGATGCCACCCAAGTCATGTCCATCACCGCTAACTTGGGCGATACCCGCACCACCATCACGCATCCCGGCTCCACCACGCATGGCCGTTTAAGCCCGGAAGCGAAAGCGGCGGCTCGCATCAGTGAAGGCCTGATTCGTATTGCCGTGGGCTTAGAAGATATCGACGACCTGATTGCGGACTGTCAGCGCGGCTTACTGGCGCAATCATGAAGCCGCTAGCGTTCAAAGATCGCCTCTCGCTGGCGTTACTCCGCTTCTTTGCGCGTTTGCCATTGCCGCTACTGCAGCGCCTGGGCGCATTTTTCGGCAGCATCGTGGCCTGCTTTCCGCGCTCCGGCATTTATCAAACCGTGTTGCGTAACCTGCAGCTGTGCTATCCGCAGCAATCCGATGCCTGGCATCAAACCATGGTGAAGGCCTCGTTGCGTAGCACCGCCATGACAGCGTTTGAGTTCGCCAAGACCTGGGGCATGCCACCCAGCTATAGCGTCTCGCAAATCCGCGACAGCCACGGCGAAGAAGTTTTCCACGAGGCGTTAGCGGCGGGGCAGGGAGTTATTGCGATTGTTCCGCATTGGGGCACGTGGGAGTTCATGAACGCGTGGATCAATCAATACACCGCACCCATCATTATGTATAAGCCGGGCAAGCAGCCGGGTGTGGATGCCTTGGTGGCCGAGGCCCGTGGCCGCTTAAATGCCACCGTGGTGCCCACCGATGAAAGTGGCGTACGCGCCGTCTACAAAGGCTTGCGCAAGGGCGGTTTCACAGCCATTTTGCCCGACCACATTCCTGGCCAAAATGGCGGCATCTTTGCGCCGTTCTTTGGGCTCTCTACGTGGACGGGCGTGATGGTGCCTAAGCTCGCGGCAAAAACGCAGTGCCGCGTTATTGTTATGGGCTGCATGCGTCGCGACGATGGCCAAGGGTTTGACTTGCATTTCCACGCCGGCGACCCCGATATCAATCACGAAGACGCTCTGCGCGCGACCACGGCGATGAATCTCGCCATGGAGCGCTTTATCAATATTGCACCCGAGCAATACCAGTGGAGCTATAAACGTTTCAAGCGCAGCGAGCACATGCCAGATCCCTATCGCGGCGTGGGTTTGACCTATCAGGCGGATTACCTGACCTCTGGCGATTAAATGCAGGCGATTGATCTCAGACCAATAGCCTTGTTGGCTTTTTAAGCAATCAGGCGGGCGAGTGGTTGTCAGTCACGTGCAGCTTGAGTATCATGCGCGCCTCTTCAGGATGTACTGAAGCGACTTAGGCGCTTAGCTCAGTTGGTTAGAGCACCACCTTGACATGGTGGGGGTCAGCAGTTCGAGTCTGCTAGTGCCTACCAAATTACGGAACCCGCATCGCTTCATGGCGCTGCGGGTTTTTTTTGGATTGTTCAAATGGCGAGTTTAAAAGTGAAATGCAAAAAGAGCATGTGGCTTAAAGCCCTTTGGTTTTCCCATGTGCTGGCCATTTGGCTGCTCTTGCTGGTGCCGGTGGCGGTGCCTGAGCCGCTGGTGTTTAGCTACTCCGACAAACTGATTCATGCCGCCCTATTTTTCTGGCTCACGGTCTCGGCGTTTTGGCTTTGGCGGCAGGGCCGGGTGGTGTGGATACTGCTCGTGGTGGCGCTACTGACAGAACTCACACAGGCCATGACCCCTTGGCGAAGTGCCGAGGTGTTGGATGTGTTGGCAGATGCCGTGGGCATTGGCTTGGGGTGGGTTGTGTTGCGCTGGCGAGCTCGAATACCGCGCTGAAAATGGTTTCGCTAAAACCCGCCTCGGCGGGTTTTAGCGTTTTAGGGGGTAATGGCTTAGTCCCAGCGACTCTCATCACGGCGTCCTTCACGATAACCGTGCTGATACCCGTGCTTATAGTCTCGACGAGATTCCCGCCACTCACGGCGCTCTTGACGCCAGTGGCGCGGGCGGTAGTCGTTTTCGCGATACACCACCTGCACCGGTTGGATGTAGCCCGGGTGCACATAAATGGGTTGTGCATACACCGGCTGGCTATGCACTGGCCGATAGCGCACGGGCTGATAAGTGGGCTGGGCATAGACAGGCTGTGCGTAAACAGGCTGTGTATAGCCATGCGACTGATGTGTTGGCTGGCGGTTGTTCGCCAAAGCTGTGCCAGCCACGGCACCGATGGCGCTGCCGACGAGCGCACCTTGGCGACCATCCAGGCTGTGACCAATGACGGCTCCGAATCCGGCACCAATGACGGCTCCGACGACGGCGTCCGATGAGCCCGCGTAAACGGGTTGAGTCAGTGCAACGACCATCAGTGCACTAGCAACGGGTTTCCACATGGTGAAGCTCCTTCGTTTGGGTTCACCGTATTAATGTCTGAGTCTCTGCTTCGGTTGACGTTTTTACAAAATTGCGTTTCCCGATAAACGGTGTTTGTAGTACTTTCGTAACACCGCACGGTTGCCATCAACCGTAAAAATAAAAAAGAGAAGTTGCTTATGAGCATCCCTGTATTTCGCGTGGCGGCCATTGCTGTCACCTTGGCTACGACTTTGGCCCTTACCGCGTGTTCGCGCCCAAGTACCAGCGATGGCAATGGCACAGCAGGCCGAGTCAATAACGGTGCCTGCATTAAGCCCGATGCCAATGCCCGCAATAACATCCTCACGGCCATTTTTGAGGCCAGCGCCGGCGATACCGTGTTGCTCTGTGAGGGCAAGTTCGATATGCCGACCGGCTTGCTCATTAACAGTAAGCCGGGCCTGACGCTGAAAGGCGCTGGCATGAAGAAAACCTTCCTGAACTTTGCCAAGAGCGATAGCGCCGAGGGCATTAACGCGTCCTATTCCGACGGCCTGATTCTGCAAGACTTCACCGTAGAGGACACCCCGGGCAACGGGATTCGTATTTTCCGCTCGAATTTCATCACCATGCGGGGTGTGCGCGCGCGCTGGCATGATCTGGCGGGTCGCGATGAAACGGACCCCGGCTACACCCCGCGTTCGGATGTGGGCGCGTATGCGCTGTATCCGGTGGAGACGCGCCATATTCTGATGGAAAACTGCGAGGCACATGGTGCATCGGATGCCGGTGTTTATGTGGGCCAGTCCAGTGACATCATCGTGCGTAATTGCTTGGCCACCTATAACGTGGCGGGCTATGAGTTTGAGAACACCTACCGTGCCATTTTCGAAAACAACGTGGCCACGAAAAATACCGGTGGCTTCCTGATTTTCGATTTGCCTGACCTGCGTCAGTACGGCGAAAAGAACATCGTGCGTAATAACAAAAGCTTCAACAACAACACCGAAAATTTTGCGCCCATTGGCAATATTGTGGGCCTGACACCGCGCGGTACCGGCATGCTCATTTTGGCCTCGGACCAGCTCGAAATTTACGGTAACGAAATTTACGACAACGACACCATCGGCATCGCCATGGTGAATTTTGGGCTGGTAGACAATAAGTATCCGGATCTGCGTTATGACTTCTTCCCAGAAGGCGTGGAGATTCATAGCAACACCTTCCGCAACAACGGTAGCAATCCGCAGCAACCCAATGCGGATCGTGGCGTGGCCTCTGCCTTGCCATTACTGCTGCGGGTCAAGAACTTTGGGCGCGGTGCCGACATTGTCTGGGATGGCGGTGAAGACACGCCCAACGGCTGTACCGAATACCCGAAAGACAAAGACGGTGTTCCATTAAATGAGTCAAATCCGAATGAGAAAGACCGCTATGAAGCGCGTGTGGATGAGCGCGGTCGCCCGAATTGGGATCGTTCCGATAAAGAGCCAACCTGCAAATACAACGCGTGGAAGTTCAATGCGCAAGGCAAGCTGAAAAAGCCGGAGAATGGCCTGTGCATTACCAATAACAAGCACGATGGCAACCCGCTCACTACGCCGTTCCTGAACGCCAAGCTCAACCGCACGGACTTTGGTCCAGAGTTGGCGCAGCAGCTCATTACTCCGGGCTCAACCGATCTGGCGCCGCATAATTGCGACCTGCCGACGCGTGCGTTGCCGGTGCTGAAATTGCCCTACGTGCCCGTCAAAGAGGCTCAGCGTCCGTCGGATGCTGAGGTGCAGAAAGTCTGTTCCGCCGTGAAGCCGGGTGAAGTGAACTGGGCTGCTTTGGAAAAGTACAACTGCCCTGAGCTGAGTCAGTATGGCTTGTTCTCGGACCCAAAGAGCCCGCTCTCGGCCGGTAACGGCAAAGACGGGGTGATGCCTTACGAGTTAAACAGTACGCTGTTTACCGATTACGCCAGTAAGTATCGTGTGATCTTTTTGCCTCCGACTACGCCAGGCAGTGCCACAGCGAAGCAGGCTAAATATCAGGACAGTCGTGAAGGGATCACTGCAACTTTAGATTTCCCCGTTGGTACCGTGATTTCGAAAACCTTTACCTTCCGTAAGGAAGATGCTGACGGTAATTTACTCAGTGAGAACGTGGTGGAAACGCGCTTGCTGATTAAGCGTAAAACCACGGCGGGCGTTAACTGGGTGGGCTTGCCCTACGTCTGGAAAAAAGATGCCAGTGGTAACAACACCAAGGCTGTGCTCAGCCTGGCGGGTGATTCAGTCTCGGTGAGCTGGGACTACCGCGACCCTAATCCGAACGTGAAGAAAAATGGTGCGCGTGCGCGCTACACCGGTTCGGCAAGCCAATACACCGTGCCAGCGGCACTGAACTGCATCAGTTGTCACGGTGGTGATGATCGCGAAGCAGGCTCGGCGCCTATTGGCCCCAAAGCCCGCCTCATGGATCGTGGCATCAACAAAGATCTGAGTGGTGAAAATCAACTGGCCTTTATGGTGCGTAAGGGCTGGCTTGATAAGGTGCCAACCACACACGATGCTAAATCGCCTGTTTGGGATTTGCCGGGTAGCACGGGGCAAACACCGGGCTCCGCCATGGATGTGCATCTGCGCGTGCGTGCTTATTTAGAAGTGAACTGCATGCATTGCCATAACCCCAATGGTGGCGGCTCGAACTCGGGTTTGTTCTTAGACAGTTTCCGGACAGTGGACAAACGCTATGGCATTTGCAAAAAGCCGGTGGCAGCAGGGCGCGGTTCCGGTGGCTTCAAGCATGACATCGTGCTGGGGCAAGCGGGCTCATCTATTTTGCCATTCCGCGTAGGCTCGGCTGAGGCGGGCATTCGTATGCCTTCTATTGCACGTACCGTGGTGCACGGCGAGGCCTCTGCTTTGATCAATGATTGGGTTGATAATCAGCTGTCGGCTGTGAACAACGAAAACGATGACTTGGTTAAAAATGAGGAAAATTGCAACGACAGCGAGCTGCCAATTTTGGTCACCGAGCTGCTGCCCGGTGAGTTGTTGCAAGTGATTGCTCAGTTGCAGAAGTTGGGTAGTGGTGGCTTGTCTGCGGATCAACTGGCTGGGATTTTGCAGGGCATTGCCGGTTCGCCACGCATGAGCTCGGCGGATCAGCGCCGTGAGCAGTCCATGCCGAAGCGCGTTTCGCACTAAGTTTTATTGCGGGTGTTTATGAAGGCCGGGCCACGATTATTGATCGGGGCCCGGCCTTTTTATTTATACTGCGCGACTCGTGATTTTTCGGTGAAGCCCAGCCCATGACTGCCCTGACCAAACCTGTTCGTACCCGTGTTGCTCCGTCGCCAACGGGCGACCCGCATGTGGGCACCGCGTATGTGGCGCTGTTTAACGTCTGCTTTGCGCGCCAGCATGGCGGGCAGTTCATTCTGCGTATTGAAGATACCGATCAGCAGCGCTCCACGCCGGAATCGGAGCAGCAGATTCTGTCGTCGCTGAAGTGGCTGGGCTTGAATTGGGATGAGGGTCCGGATATCGGTGGCCCGCACGCGCCGTATCGGCAGAGTGAGCGCAGCGCGATTTACCAGCAGCACGCGGAGA
>DDPD01000047.1 GCA_002342025.1 Moraxellaceae bacterium UBA2477
AAGCCGGCGCCGAGCAGGAACGGCCCTAGGCTGAGCACGGCCCAGTAGCGCAAAAAGCTGATTAAGCCTTGCTTGGGCGCACGCACCTGCCAGATTTCATTAAAGGCGCGCTCGATGGTGACCAGCATCATGATGGCTGTGAGAAACAACATGCCAATACCCACGAGCGTGAGCTCACTGGCCTGCTGGGCAAACTCGCCGAGATGCTGCTGTACAGCTTCGCCGGTGCTGGGCACCAGATTCGAAAAAATAAACTGCTTAATTTCGGCACTGACGGGCTTCAGCGAAGGTACCGCTGCCAGTGCCGTAAAGACCACCGTCATCATCGGCACCACGGCAAATAAGGTGGTGAACGTCAACGCAGCGGCATGCCCGCGACAGTTGTCGCGCAGGAAGTGCTGGCCGGCGGTGCGCAGCAAATGCCCAATCGTGCTGAATTGTTGTCGTGCCGAACGCTTCATGCAGCAATCCTCAGTGGCTTCGCGCTAGTATTCCCGCCAGACCCGTGGCTGTCGAGGCAAGCATGTCAGATCCTTACATTTTGGTGTTGTATTACAGCCGTCAAGGCGCCACCCGCGAGATGGCTCGGCTCATTGCGCGTGGCATTGAAAGCACCGGCATGAGCGCCCGCCTGCGCACCGTGCCGGCGATATCTGCCGATTGTGAACAGACGGCTCCCGAGATTCCCGACACCGGCGATATTTATGCCACGCTCGATGACCTCGCCAATTGCAGCGGCCTCTTGCTGGGCAGCCCCACACGTTTCGGCAACATGGCCGCGCCGCTGAAATACTTTCTTGATAGCACGACGCCGCTTTGGCTTAACGGTGCACTCATCGACAAACCTGCCGCCGCCTTTACGTCCACCGGCTCGCTGCATGGCGGTCAAGAATCCACCTTATTAAGCATGATGCTGCCTTTGTTGCATCACGGCATGGTGCTGGTGGGTTTACCCTATGCCGAGCCGGCTTTGCTCAACACACGTACCGGCGGCACACCCTATGGGGCGTCGCACTGGGCTGGTGGTGATGCCCAGCAACCCATTTCGCCCGATGAAGCCGCGCTCTGCCAGGCCCTCGGACGCCGTGTGGCACGCTGGGCAAAAGCGCGCCCCACCGCCTAAACCGAACCCAAACCCAAATCTAATTTGCAGAGACACAAGCCATGAATGATGCCGAGTTACTCCAGGTTCAAGCCGCGCAATTACAGCGCTACAGCGTGTGGAGCTTAATCGCGCTATTGGTGTGGATGGCCGTTGAAGTCGCTTTTACCGAGCTGTCACTGTTGGCGTCACTGGTGGTCTGGCTGGTGCAGGCGATCGGCCTGCTCTGGTTCGTGCCGGGCCTACGTCGGGGCAATGCCAGTAGTGCCGCTTGGTTGGGCTATGTATTGATGATGTATTTCGTTTTTGCCGTGCTGTCGGCCTTTGCCCCGGGTTTAAAAGGCCAGTTGGCTATGATTGAGTGCGTGCTTATTGCTGGGGTATTTGTGCTGACGATTCGCTTCGTTAAAGCTAAGCGCGCCACTCAGGGCGGCGCGCTCTAATTCAGCCACACACCTTATGATTTAACCCAATACTGCTCGCGCTAATGGCACGGTAATACCGCGCTTTTCGCGCAGAGCACGCTGCTCGAGCTTATCGAGCATGGCCGTGAATCGCCCCAAACCGCGCGGTCCTCGCTCGATCAAATAGCGCACCAGCTCCGGTTCCAACTGCCAGTCACGACGCAGCGCGATGGTCTGCAACAACTCCTGCCGAATGGCGTCGTCCGGTGTTGGCAACACATGCACGCTGGCCCGCGCCAAGCGTGATCGCAAATCAGGCAATTGCAGCGGCAGATCGGCCGGAATCATGGCGGCACTGACCAGCAAACGCCCACCCTGCTCTTGCAGGCGGTTATAGAGATTAAACAATCCCTCTTCCCACTCCGGCCAACCGGCCACGGCCTCGATGTCATCGAGCACCACCAGCGGGCAACCTTCCAAACCCTGCAACATATCCGCAGGCAGAAACACGACTTGGCGCAAAGGCAGCAAAATACATTGGCCGAGTCGTTGTGCCGCTTCTGCTGCAACAGCCGAGAGCAGTAGCGAACGGCCAGAGCCAGGCTCGCCGTAAACATGCAGCTGCGTTAATGTGCCCGACATCAGTTGCTCAAGCGCAGACAGCACCGGCGCAAAGGCCTGCGCGGGCAAATCAGCTAACGCCACATCCTGACGAGACTGCAGGGGCAGCAGTAGCTGCTCCTCGGGCATGAATAGATCGACAGGATTAGACAAGCGGAGGCTCTCCGCCGTGATACCAATGACTATTTAAGTATCGGCGCTGAGCATGACGTAACAACACCACGAGGATGGCCGCGACGGGCAAAGCCAACAACATGCCAAAGAAGCCAAAGAGCTGGCCACCCGCCATGATGGCGAAAATCACACCGACCGGGGGCAAGCCAATACGATCACCCACTAACCATGGCTGCAAGATCCAGCTTTCAATGAGCTGACCAATACCAAACACCGCCCACACCAATAACAACGGCTTAATAAACAAACCAAACTGAAACAAGGCCACCAAGCTCGCCGTGACGATGCCCAGCGTGAAACCAAAGTAGGGAATGATGCTGGCGAGGCCAGCCACTAAGCCGATCACCATGGCCAGCTTAATGCCAACAAGTTGAAGGCCGATGCCGTAAATCAGGCCCAAGGCCACCATGACCATGAGTTGGCCGCGCAAAAACGCTGCTAAAACGCTGTCGCACTCTTCTACAAGTGCCACTAGCTGCGGCTCATACTTACGCGGCAGCAGGTTTCGCAGCTTCTGCACCAGCTCATCCCAGTCCAGCAACAAGTAAAAAGTCACCACGGGAATGAGAGCAATTAGACCGAGTGTGGCCGCCACATGCAGGCCAGACTGCGCAATTTGCGTGAGCATGTCGGTGGTAGTGGCATCCGCTCCGCGCCAAAAGGTCGTGAGCCACTCCGTGATCAAATCCATATCGATCCGATCAATGTTGACGCGCAACTTCTGCTCCAGCCACGGAATGCCATGACGGTTCATCCAGCGCAAGACCGAGGGAATGCGCGACTCCAGATAAACTAATTGCTCCCACAAGCGTGGCAGTACCAGCACCAGCGTTACTGTGCCGGCTAAGCACAAGGTGGCGAAGGTGGCACTCACCGCCATGACGCGACTAAAGCCAGCGCGCATGAGTCGATGCACCAGAGGGTTGCCGAGATAGGCGAATAACGCGCCGACCACAAAGGGCAACAGTATTGGCTGCAGTGCATAGAGCAAGCCAGCGAGCGTCGCGAGGGCCACTACGATCAGCCAGCGATTACGATCTTTCATGCACACATCCTGCGCTCATGCGATGGAATATCAAGGAGACGCTATTGTGCGTAGCCAGAGCCATGACGGGCAAGCACTGTCCTGATAGAATGCGCGCCTCATTTGCCGCAACCCGCCGAGTTTTTAGCCATGACAGACGCCAAGCCTTCGCTCAGTTACAAAGATGCCGGTGTAGACATCGACGCCGGAGATCATCTGGTCGAACGCATCAAGGGTGTTGCGAAGAAGACCAAACGCCCGGAAGTCATGGGCGGCCTCGGCGGTTTCGGCGCGCTCTGCGAGATTCCAGCCGGCTACAAGCAGCCCGTGCTGGTATCTGGCACCGATGGC
Organism: Moraxellaceae bacterium UBA2477; assembly: GCA_002342025.1. Taxonomy (GTDB): domain Bacteria; phylum Pseudomonadota; class Gammaproteobacteria; order Pseudomonadales; family Moraxellaceae; genus Perlucidibaca. Next base: position 3,677 of record DDPD01000047.1, read on the forward strand.
GTCGGCACAAAGCTGCGCCTGGCTTTGCAGCTCAATCGCCATGAGCACATCGGCATCGATCTGGTCGCCATGTGCGTCAATGACATCGTGGTCTGCGGCGCCGAATCGCTGTTCTTCCTCGACTACTACGCAACCGGTCATCTCAATGTCGATACCGCGGCGACGGTCGTCACCGGCATCGGCGAAGGCTGTTTGCAGGCTGGCTGTTCGCTGGTTGGCGGCGAAACCGCTGAAATGCCCGGCATGTACGAAGGTGACGATTACGACCTCGCAGGCTTCGCCGTGGGTGTCGTGGAAAAATCGGAAATCATCGACGGCTCGAAAGTGAAGGCTGGCGATGTGCTGATCGGCGTGGCTTCCAGCGGCGCACACTCGAACGGCTATTCGCTGATTCGCAAGATCATTGAAGTGTCCGGTGCCGATCTGAACCAAGACCTCGCGGGCCGTTCGCTCGCCGACGTGGTGATGACACCAACGCGCATCTATGTGAAGTCCATGCTTGCGCTGATCAAGGCGCTGCCGGTGCATGCCCTGGCGCACATTACCGGCGGCGGCCTGCCCGGCAACCTGCCGCGTGTATTGCCGGAAGGCTGCGATGCCGTTATCGATGAATCGTCGTGGAACTGGCCACCGCTGTTCCAGTGGCTGCAGGCCCAGGGCAACGTAGAGCGCTTCGAGATGTACCGCACCTTTAACTGCGGCGTGGGCATGGTGGTTGTGGTGCCAGCAGATCAAGTTGAAGCCACTATTGCTCAGCTTAAATCCACCGGCGACGACGCTTGGCTGCTCGGCAAGATCGTGCCGTCCACGCACAGCGAACCGACCGTGGTGTTTGCCTAAGCTTTGCAGTATCGCAACACAGGAGCCTGAGCCATGTCATTCCGTATGGTCGTCTTGATCTCGGGGTCAGGCTCCAATCTTCAAGCCATTTTGAATGCCTGCGGCCAAGCCGCCACGGCGACGGCACCGGTCAGTATTCCGGGCAACGTAGTGGGTGTGTTAAGCAATAAAGCCGATGCCTATGGCTTGCAGCGCGCCCAACACGCGGGCATTGCGACGGCCGTTTTAGCGCACACCGACTTTGCCGACCGTACCGAATTTGATGCCGCCATGCTGAAACAAATTGAAGCCTGGCAGGCCGACGTCGTGGTGCTCGCGGGCTTTATGCGCATCCTCAGCCCCGGTTTCGTAAATGCCCTACAGGGGCGACTCATCAATATTCATCCTTCCCTGCTGCCCAAATACAAAGGCCTACACACCCACCAGCGAGCGCTGGATGCCGGCGACCACATTCACGGCTGCTCCGTACATTTTGTGACGCCCGAATTAGATGGCGGCCCGGTCATCGCGCAAGCCGTGGTTGACGTTAGAGACGACGATAGTGTGGAAACGCTTGCTGCGCGCGTTCACGCTGCCGAGCACAGACTTTATCCAACGGTGTTGTCTTGGCTTGCCCAGCAGCGCCTGACTTTGAATGCGGGTCTAATTTACTTCGATGGTCAGCTCTTAAGCGCCGCTCAGCAGCTCGCGACGTAATGTCTCAACCGGCCTCGTGCCACGGAGTTGTCATGTCTTTATTTCGCGGCCTAGTCTGCATTGCTGTAATAACACCCTTTTCAGTAGCCTGTGCTAGCCAGCCAGCCAACACCATCAGCCCCGCCAGCGCCAGCACAGCGGCCACCAGCGCTAGCGCTAACCATGCCATTGCCAATGCCAACGACTTCCCCGTGTCAGTTAGCAGTCATCGCTACCGTTTCAGCTGGGATGGCAATCTCAGTGGCGATGCCACCCGAAGCTTGAGTTGTCAGCAGCAAGTATGCAGTCTGCACACCGCCGCCAGTGTGCCCGGCATAGGTTCCTTAGATGAGCGCAGTCAGTTCGTATGGAAGGCCGGCAAGGTGCAATTTGAGAGCTATCAGCGCCAGCTGCAATTACTGTTTTTTCCGCAAACCGTACGCATTTTGCGCAGTGGCGATGGCCAAGTAGCCACCACCGATCGCAAAGGTAAAGTGCGTCAATACCCAGACCAAGCCAACCTGATTGATAGCTTGAGCTTGGAGGCGCAATTACGCAGTGATTTACTGCTGACCGGCAAAGCCCAAACTCAATACGCCTTGGCCGATGTGAAAGGTGTGACTGTCATCACCTTGACGGAACTACCCGCCGAGACACTGGCCGTGGCCGAGCAGACTATTCCGGTTCGCGTTTTCCAGCGTCGCAACGCCGAAGGCTCGCGCATCACCACCTTATGGCTAGACCCCAAGCAGCAGTTTTTGCCGCTACAAATCACCCATCAAGATGGCGCAGAAACCTATCGCATGACGTGGCTAGGCAATAACTCAGCTGCTCGCTAAGCCGCCCGCCAGATAGTCATAAAAATAGTTCATTAAGGCGCCGGGTTGGGTCTCGTGCAAGGTATCCAAGCCAAAGACGGGATGCGCCTGAAGTAAAGAGGCATCGGCCAGACCATGAATCAGCGTATTCACCGTCAGGTAGGTGTGTAGCGCCAACGCGGCCTCAGATTTCTGCGGTGCAAGAGCCTGCAGCGTCGCGGTGTATTGCAAGAAATACGGCTGAACTGCCGACACCAACATCGCCTGCCCTTTGCCACCTTCTTGCCAGGTCAGGCGCGACAAAAATCGAATCCGCTGCAGCCCTATAGACCCACCTAAATACACCATGAGGAAGGGCTGAAACATGACCTGCGTGAGCTCACGCATGGTCCATGGACGCTCACTTCCCCGCGCCGTTAACTGCGCTAAAGCTTGTGCCTGATGAGGCGCCAACGCCGCCATGACATCCGCCAATACCGCAGCCACCAAGCCATCTTTGTCACGAAAATGATAACGAATGGCCGACTGATTTAGCTGCCCCGCTTGCGTGGTAATGGTGCGCAAAGAAACGCCATTCAAACCATGCTCAGCAAAGCTTTTTAGCGCGGCCGTTAAGAGCGCCTGACGCCCTTCTGCAGGTTCGGCTACCGCAGTGTCTTGCTGGTATACAGCAGCAGTTTCGCTCACAAAGAATACTCGACCAGAGAATGGCGCTAGTCTGCCATAAGCAAAGCGCCAATAAAATGCACTTGCATTAATACAAGCGCATTAGTACGATTCTGGCACTTTAGCGTCGGTATAATGAGAATAATATGCACCGCACGAATCAGCGTCGCCTTGCCACTATCGTCCTGAGCTTTACGCTCCTAGGTTGCGGCTCTGGTAGAACAGAAAAAACTACAGAAACCACAAATCCGGAATCGAGCACAAGCCCACTCGCCAGCCTCATGTCCATGCTGGGTGGCTCTGAACCCACTGAGAATGACTCACCCAAAGAGGAATCCTCGGCAACTAATGCCGATACCCTCAAGGGCTTGGGCTGTGGCTGGATTGCAGCCTCCGATGCCGATAACGCCAACATCGCCTTTCCTGATAAAGCCGCGCGTTATTGGGTCGCCTTAGTGCCCATGACACCCGGTAATCGTTTGCGTATTGAAGGTACCTACCCTAAAGCACGCTACTTTTCGTTTAATAGTTACGATCTAGCCTTGCGCCCGACTGATGCTATTGCCGACCGAGAAATCACCCCTGAAGCGGGCTCACGAAATCCCTTCACTGAAGCTGGCGCCAGTCCTGGCGGACGCTATACCGCCTTCCTGAACTTCGGCGCTGCGCCGGAAAAGAGAGCTGCCAATAGCTTTTACAGTGGCGCCATTGGTGCAGGTCCTCTGCAGCTCCCGAATGGCCCTGTGGTGCCCATTATTTATCGCACCTACTTAGCTAGCGGTGAGCGCCAAGACGGTGGCGTGGCACTGCCTATACTCACCTTAGAATCGAGCACTGGGCAAGCCATTGCCACCTTACCCACCTGTAGCGAGCCATTTTTACCTAGCTTTGGGGGGCTCCTGCCTGACTTCGGCTTTAATGACCTCATTAACCAGACCGACTACCCCAATCAGCTCGCGCTGCCCTTTCCAACAGCGGTGTATCCCGCTAAAACACGCCCGTTCTACGGATTGCCGCAAACGGGCATGAACATGATCATTGATCAACTGGGAATCGCTGAACAGGCCAGTCAATTACCCGCCCTGCCTACTACCGGGGGTGGTGGCTTCCTGAGCAATGTTCACAATGATTACACCACGTCGGCCTTTGCCAGACGCTATGGCAACCTGTTCTTACTGCGCGCAAAAGCCCCCAGCTTCCGCGATAAAAAGGGCGTGACTTTTGGTCAAGAGCAAATGCGCTATTGGTCCATTTGCCAAAATGAATTTGTCACTCAGCGTTACACCGATTGCAGCGCCGACAAGGACACCGTTTTAGATGCCGATGGCTACTTCACGGTTGCCGTTTCCGACACGGCCGAACGCCCCACCCACGCCACGTCCGCGCAAGGCATTACTTGGCTGCCTTGGGGTGCTTACCCTGATGGCCTCTTGCTGTATCGCCAGATGCTCGTCGCTGACAACTACCCGCAAGCCATTAAGCGCGTACCTCAAGGCACCGATATCAATGAGGTTATGGGCGAGTTCGCACCGCAAACGACTTACTGTCGCCCTGAGATTTTCGATCAGCCTAACCGCACGCCCAAGCAGCGTTTTGCAGCGTGCTTAGCCGATCAAGAAGCAAATCCAGCCGACGGCGTACCCTCGCCCTAGTATGCATATCCACGGCAGTTGGGTCGTCGCGTTGTTTGAGGTCCTGGAGGCCGATGGATGCACGCGTGATACCCTGCTGGAGCTCATGCATTTGCGCGCACAAGACGACTTTGCGCACATGCGTCACCCGGTGCATCGGCTGGTGCCGCTTTGGCAATTGGCCGACGCCCGACTGGGCGAACAGGCGGGCTTATTGGTGGCACAACACTTCCGCCCCCAGCATTGGGCGCAACTGGGGCAGGCCCTGCTGAGCAGCCGCCATTTGGGTGAGATTTTAGAGCGCATGACGCAGTTCTCTCGCCTCATGACCGATGCCTTGTATTTCGACCTCAGTGCCGAAAGTCCCGACACACTGACCTTTCGTACGCGATTTGCCTTTCCACAGTTGCTCGAAGAAAGCCGTGTTGAGGCCTATGTTGGCGCGTCGATTCAACTTATTCGCTTACTGATCCCGCAGCCGCTGATGGCGCAGCGCGTGGAGCTTATGCGCCAGCAACCCGCCGATATCCGCCCGTGGCAGAACCTATTTGGCGAACAGCTTTCCTGGGGCCACGACTGCATCGCCATTCACCTGCATGCAGATGCGTTAAACGAAGCTGTACCTGGTGCTGACGCCACCATTGCCGCCCTTCACGATGCGTTTCTACAGCGGCAATTAATCGCCTTGGACGATCAGGACTTAATCGCCCAAGTGCGGCAGCATTTACGCCATCGAGTGGGTCAAAAAGTCGCGCACATCGACTTTATTGCAACGCAGTTAAAAATGAGTGGGCGCACCCTTCAGCGGCAACTACAACAAGCCGGCCTGCCCTTTCGAGAACTACTGCACGAAGTACGCCTGGAGCTTGCGCAGCACTATTTAAGCAATACCAACCTGCGCTTAAGTGAGATCGCTGAACGCTTGGGCTATCGCCATCAAAGTAACTTCACCCTAGCCTTCCGCAGCAAAATGGAATGCTCACCCACGCAATATCGACACAAGGCACAGCACGAAAACAGCTAGAGGCGTCTAATCAGACCCCTGAAGACGCTGCGCGGGCATCATTTTCGCTCAGAAAATTATGATTTTGCGCCAGCCGTATTTTCCGCTAAACCATTGGTTGCCTTAAAAAAAACAATCTGTCATGGTGCGAACACACGGTCTAGTCCGTGGCATTTTGCCCACATAAAAACAATAGGCAGATTGAACCTCATGTCACTTAAAGCACTTCTGCTACCTATGATTAGTCGTCGGCTTTTTTCGCGCCAGCGGCTACTCGCCAAACGCGCCAACGCTGAACGTCTGCGTATTGCCAAAGATGCGCCCCACGTCGTGCATTACTTTCATCAGGTCGATGACCCGTACAGCGCACTGACTGCCAGCGCGCTGCCCGAGTTGCTTGCACGCTACAACATCGCCCTGAACGTTCATATTGTGGATGCCCCACCCGATTCGGCCGCACCTGAACGCGACAAACTCATTGCCTTCAGCCGCCTTGATGCCGCGCGCCTAGCGAAACACTATGGTTTGGAGTTTAGCGACGCGGGTCGGCAACCCAGCGCCGAAGCCATCGCTGAAGCCAGTGCGCTGCTGGTGGCCAATCACGAGGCCGAGGCTTTTGCAAAAATCGCAGGACAGGTATCGAAAAACCTCTGGCAGTTCAAAGCCGATCTTTGCGCCGGCCTTGATTCACACATGGCACATCCTCGTGCGTCTTCAGCTGCCGTGGCGGCACACAAAGCCTCCGCTAATCAACTCCGCGCACGGCGAGGGCATTACTTGGGTGCCACGTTTTTTTATGCCGGTGAATGGTATTGGGGCATTGATCGGCTTTATCACCTAGAGCAGCGATTACAGGCTTTAGCGGTTCAAAAACACGCAGTCACTTCGCTGTTATTTCCGCCCGCAGCCGACCTTAAGGCACCCGTGTCGTGCGTTAATCCGCCTGATATTCATTTCTTCTTTTCCTTCCGCAGCCCCTATTCAGCCATTGTGGCCCCACGCGTTTTTGAGCTGGCGCGCTTAACGGGGGCAAACGTAAAACTGCGCTATGTTTTGCCCATGGTCATGCGCGGCTTGCCCGTACCTGCTGATAAACGTTCCTACATCAGCCATGACACCGCGCGCGAAGCCTTCGTTCGCAACATTCCTTTTGGTTGCATCAATGACCCCGTGGGTAAACCCACGGAGCGCGGCCTAGCCTTGATTTCCTATGCCGAACGCATTGGCTGTGGTGAAGCCTATGTGATGTCGTTTATGCAGGGCGTTTGGGCCGAAGGTATCAATGCCGGTAGCGATCACGGCCTGCGTCGCATTGCCGAGCGTGCGGGTCTGAACTGGATCGACGCACAACAGGCTTTACGAAATGACAATTGGCGCCTTCAAGCCGAACGTAATCGCGATGACATGTTTGCTTTGGGACTGTGGGGCGTGCCGTCGTTCAAGGTAGGTAACGTCTGTACTTGGGGTCAGGACCGTCTGTGGGTCGTGACTGAGGAATTATTGAAAACAGCTGTCACTGACAAGGCTCCATCATGACCAAAAAACTTATCCTAGCAGCAGCGCTCCTGCTCTCGGGCGCTGTGGCTTACCACTTCCTTGCCGTGCCCGTCAGTCTGGCCTTGGTCAAGCAAGTGGCCACGAAACGACTGAGCACGGACAACATGAACGGCCTAGCCGATGGCTTGCACATTGGCATTTGTGGTGCTGGGGCTCCCTTCCAGGATGATCTACGCTCCGGGCCATGCACCCTCATTATTGCGGGCCAGCGCTTATTCGTGATTGACACCGGCAGCGGCAGCGCACGCCACATCACCGGCATGGGCTTTAACCCAGGCCGCATTGAGGCCGTTTTTCTTACCCACTTCCACTCTGACCATATTGATGGTTTGGGCGAGTTGATGTTGCAACGCTGGGGTGCCAGCGCGAACACACAGCCGGTCACCATTTATGGCCCGCAAGGTGTTGAATCCGTGGTGGCAGGCTTCTTACAAGCGTATGAGCCAGATCATCAATATCGTGTAGCGCATCATGGCAATCACATCATGCCCAGCACGGGCTTTGGCGGCGTTGCTAAATCGTTCGAAGTTCCAGCGCAGGGCCATGCCGTCATTGTGAAGGATAAAGACCTGGAGATATCCGCCTTCGCGGTAGCGCACTCGCCCGTGCACCCGGCTGTAGGCTACCGTATTCGCTACAAAGATCGCAGCGTGGTGATCAGTGGTGACACCAGCAAATCAGCCACCGTTACCGAAGCCGCGCAAGGCGTGGATCTACTGGTGCATGAAGCACTCTCTGCGCCACTCGTGGGCATTCTGCACGACAGTGCCGATGCCGTAGGCCGTAAGAATCTCAAGCAGATTTTCACCGACATTCTGAACTATCACACCTCGCCGCCCGAGGCTGCCGAGGTCGCCGAGGAAGCCAAGGTCGGCTACCTTTTACTGAATCACATTGTGCCGCCGCTGCCGCTTTCCGGCCTGAAAAAAGCCTTTTTGGCCGATGCTGAAGAGCGCTACAAAGGCCCAATCCGGATTGCTCAGGATGGCGACTTCATTAGTCTGCCCGTGGGCATAAAAGCGATTGAGGTGGGTTCGCGGTGAAAACCATGCCCATGCCTCGACTGTTGCTGCTGGCCGGCCTCCTCGCGGGCATGGTGGGCTCGGGCATTAGCGTCGTTCGGCAAGTGCCCGCGGCGGGTCTACCCAGCGGGGCCATGGCTCAAGTGGGCGAGCGCCTGATTCTGCGCGATGAGTGGTTGAAAGGTGTGGCAGCCGCTGCTTCCGAGCGTCGCACGCCCTTAACGACAGCACAGCAAACGCAAATCTTAGATCGCCTAATCGACGAAGAGCTGCTGGTACAACATGGCCTGAGCTTGGGGCTGGTTGAACACGATCAACGCTTGCGCGGCCAGCTCATTGCCGAAGTGCTCTTCAGCACCACCGCCAGCCTGTCCGATGACGCGATAGCCGAAACTGAGCTCGAGTCGTTTTATCGCGCCAATGTAGGCTTATTTGTGCCGCCTGCTCAGCTCCGGGTCCAGGCCTGGACACTCGGCTCAGCGGGTGAGCGCAAAGCCTTTTTGCCGCCCTTGCCGAACAGCCTTTTGCCCTTGCATAAACTGCAACAGTACTTAGGGCCGGAACTGGTCAAGGCCGCCATGCTTCTGCCCTTGGATCAAGAAAGTCGGCCCATCGCCAACCAAGGTCAACAGGTGATTTTGCTCGTCAGCGAACAGCAACTTGCCCCTGCGCCTGCACTCGAAGCCGTTCGCGAGCCTGTGCTTCGCGAGCTTCGCCGCCAGCGTGACGAGCGCGCAGTGCGTGAACTGCTTGATGACTTGCGTCAGCAATACCGCGTCACGCGAGTCGATGCACAATGACGTTTTATCGCTACTGGCTTCTTTGCCTCTGGCTCGTGAGTGGTTGGGCTCATGCCCATAACTTGGGTACCTCCTACTCGCAATGGCAGCTCAGCGAATCCGGCGCCTCGGTTACGGCGCGTATCTCCCAATTGCAACTGAGTCGGTTACAGCTTGATCCGCGCTACACCGAGCAGTACGCCGAAAAAGTAGCGACCTTATTGGCGCGTGATCTCCAACTGTGGGCGGAGAAACAGCGCTGCACGACGCACGAGGCGAAGGCTGGAATTGAGGCCGACGGTTGGGTGAGTGCACGCTGGCACGTGGACTGTCCGTCAGCACAACCGTGGACATTACGCACGCGTTTACTGGAGAACGTGGCGCCATCGCACCTGCATTTTGTCCGTATTGATGCGCCACAGCAGCCAACACAACAGCGTGTGCTGAACTTTGCCCATCCCAGCCTGACGCTAGATGCCACCGTGCCTGAAGAGAACTCGCTGCAGCAATTTATTGGCATTGGTCTGAGCCATATCCTGAGTGGCTGGGACCATCTCGCGTTTATTCTGATGTTAATTTTATTGGCCCCACGGCTACGCGATGTGGTGTGGCTGGCCACTGGTTTCACCCTCGCCCACAGCCTCACCTTGGCAGCCGCCAGCTTAGGTTGGGTGATCGTAGATCAGGCTCGAATTGAGGCGCTCATTGGGTTTTCCATTGCTCTCGTTGCAGCCGAAAATCTGTGGTTGCAGAGCGCGCGCGACCCTTGGATACCTCGTCTGCTGCTCATCACCCTCATCGGAGTAGCTGGGCTGGGGCTATTCATTAGTGGTTTTAGTCAGCTCCCGCTGCTGCTCAGCCTTCTTGTGTTTACCGCCTGTTATTTCGGTTTGCTGGCCAGAGCGCCTCAACCCCAGCGCTGGCGCCTCGCCCTGACCTTTATTTTTGGCTTAATCCATGGCTTTGGCTTTGCCGGACTCATGGGCGAGCTGGCATTACCTGCCGAGCAGTTCCTGCCGGGTCTGTTGGGCTTCAACCTCGGCGTCGAATTGGGGCAGATACTCATCATCGCGTTGATCTGGCCCTTGCTACATCTCTTAAGACGCTTTCCACACGTGGCTGCCTGGAGCAGCCAAGGGGTCTCAGCCGCCGTTGCCGGCCTGGGTATTTTCTGGTTCTTGACCCGATTACTGGTGTAAATCCATGAGCAAAAACATAAAAAAAATCAGCATCATCAGCATCGCCCTGGTCGCAGTCGCGGCATGGCTTTACCTGGATCGTGAACCTCACCCCGAAACGCCGGGCGTAATCAGTGGCCAGTCGGTATCCGAAGAAACTCTAAAGGCCCGCCGCGATGCGCTTGCAGCGGCCTCTGGCGAGCGTGCCGATGCCAAGCAAATTCTCTTTGGCGATTTGCATGTGCACACGACCTATTCCGTGGATGCCTTTGCCTGGAGCATGCCGGTTTTGCATGGCAACGGCGTACACCCACCTGCCGAAGCCTGCGACTACGCCCGCTTCTGTTCCGGCCTGGATTTTTGGGCCAGCACCGAACATGGTGAATCGCTCACACCTCGGCACTGGCAAGACTTGAAGGATACCGTCCGGCAATGCAACGCCGTGGCAGGTGATCCGGCCAACCCCGACATGGTGACTTTCCTAGGCTGGGAATGGACGCAGATGGGCAACACCCCAGAAACCCATTACGGCCATAAAAATGTCATTCTGCGTGATACCGACGACGCCAACATTCCTGCGCGTCCCATTAGCGCCGGAAGCATTGCCGCCTCCGCCATGCGCGCCAACGGCCGCCCGTATTGGCAAGATTTAATCTCGCCTTATATGGATTTTGCCAGCCGGCAATCGCAATTCGATCAGCAATACAAACTCGCCGAATTGCGCCGCCAAGAAGTTTGTGCCGAAGGGGTCCCCGTACGCGAACTGCCCAAGGAGTGCGTGGAGTACGCGACAACCCCCGCCGACCTGTTTGCCAAGCTCCGGGATTGGGGTAGCGAGAGCTTGGTCATCCCGCATGGCAACACCTGGGGCTTCTACACCCCACTGGGCTCCGGCTGGGAAAAACAGCTCACGCGCAAGCAGCACGACCCCGAACGCCAGCGACTCATTGAGGTGTTCTCTGGTCACGGTAACTCAGAAGAATACCGCGACTGGAAGGAAGTCGCTTTTGATGCCGAAGGCAATGCCACTTGCCCGGCGCCCAGCAAAAACTATCTCCCCTCGTGTTGGCGTGCGGGGGAAATCATTCGCAGCCGATGCGGCTCATTACCCGCCGCCGAGTGCGAAAAACGTGTGGTGAAAGCGCGCCGAGATTACCTTGCTGCAGGCCGTGGCGGCCATCTCGTGGTGCCTGGCGTGAAGCCTGAAGATTGGCTAGACGCCGGTCAGTGCAAAGACTGCTTCTTACCCGCGTTTAATTATCGTAGCGGTGGCTCCACGCAATATGCACTGGCGCTGTCTAACTTTGACGAGCCGGGCGAAAACGGCAAAGGTCCGCTGCGCTTCCGCTTTGGCTTTATTGCCTCCAGCGACAATCACGCGGCGCAACCCGGCACCGGCTTTAAACAAGTGGGCCGACATGAAAACACCGAGGCCTATGGTCAGGACATGCCGCTACGCAAGTTCTTCATTGATGAAGCCAAGCCCACCGGCAAAAAGCCCGAGTCAGTGCCCTTCGACATCAACCAGAGTCGCTTCAACTTCCTGCAAGTGAACGAAAGCGAGCGCGCACAGTCCTATTTCTACACAGGCGGTCTAGTCGCTGTGCACAGCCCAGGTCGCTCACGCGATGCCATCTGGGGTGCTCTCAAGCGCCGGGAAGTCTATGCCACCTCCGGCGAGCGCATGCTGCTCTGGTTCGACCTACTCGGTGATAAAGGCATGACCGCACCCATGGGCTCGGAGGTGAAAGGCGTGGGTAATCCAACCTTCCGGGTGCGTGCGGTGGGTGATTTTGAACAGCTTCCGGGCTGCCCTGAGCAGAGCCTGACGGCACTAGGCAGCAAGCAAGTGGAGCAAATCTGTCGCGGCGAATGCTACAACCCGTCAAACAAACGCAAAACGATTGATCGCATTGAAGTGGTGCGCATTTTGCCGCAGAACCAACGCGGTGAAAACGTGAAAGACCTGATTGAAGACCCCTGGAAAACCTTCGCCTGTAGCGGCGACCCCGCGGGTTGTACCGTGGAATTCAGTGACACCTCTGCCAAGCGTCAGGGCCGCGAAGCCATTTACTACGTCCGCGCCGTGCAAAAGGCCTCACCCACCATCAACGCCGCGAACTTACGCTGCGAATTTGATGCGCAGGGCCGCTGCATTGCCGTGAAGCCCTGCTATGGCGACGACCGCACCAGCAGCAAAGACGAGTGCCTCGCCCCTGCCGAACATCGCGCCTGGTCATCGCCTATTTTTGTGGACGATGCCGCTGCGGCAAAAGCTGCCCCACATAAAGCCACAACAGGAGCCCCTGCCAAATGACTCGTCCCTACTTGCATTACGCGTGGGAAATCTCCCTATACAGCGGCAAGACCCGCGCTTACTTGCGCTACAAGGGCATCCCGTTTGTAGAAAAAACCATTCACCTGTGGACCATGCCGATAATCCAGAAAAAGGTCGGCGCTCAGGTTATGCCGGTAGTGGTTACGCCTGAAGGCGAATGGCTGCAAGACACCTCGCACATCATTGATGTGCTAGAGCAACGCTTCCCGAATGCGCCGGTCGTACCTACCACACCACGGCAGAAGATGGCCTCCAGCCTGATCGAAGCCTGGGCCGACGAATATTGGCTGCCCACCGCCATGCATTTCCGCTGGAACTACCCAGAAAATTTCCGCGACCTATTCCAGCCAGAAGTCGGCGACAACCTGCTGCCCTTCATGCCGCGCTTCATCAAGAATCGCGCCGTCACACGCGTCGCCACCTTGCTGCGCAGCTACCTGCCCGGTGTGGGCGTGGTGCCCAGCCAGCACGACATCATCGAACGCTGGACGCATGAGCAGCTCGACCTGCTCGACGCGCACTTTGCGTGCTACAGCTACCTGCTCGGCAGCAAACCCTGCCTCGGCGACTTTGGCCTCATCGGGCCGCTCTACGCCCACCTCGGGCGCGACCCGTGGCCGGCACGCGAACTCATTGCCAAACGCCCTAATCTGCAGGCCTGGGTTAAACGCATGATGAATCCACCACAACCCCAAGCCGGCAACTTCTTGGCCGATGACGCCATTCCCGACACCCTGCTGCCGCTATTCAAATCCGTGTTCGCCGACTTCTGGCCGCAGCTGGAACTGACCTTGGGTGAAATGGAGCGCACCCGCGCTAACCTAAAGCCCGGTCGCGGCTGGTCGCGCATGCTCGGCATGATTGATGTGCCCATGGGCAACGCCAAGCTCCGCATCGGCGCTCGCCCGTTCAGCCTGTGGATGGCACAACGCAGCTTCGACACCTTCCACGCCCTGCCCGCCGCCGACCAGGCCAGCGTGCAGGACTGGCTCGACAGCATCGGCGCTGGCGATGCCCTGAAGCTGGCCATCCCGCGCCTGCGTCAGATCGCTCTGCGCGTTGCCCCGGAGTAAGCCATGAGCACTGCCGCCAAGCCCTCAGGGCGCTATCGCGTCTATGTTTCCGATGTGTCGTACTACAGCGGCAAGCTCGAAGCCTACCTGCGCTATGCCGGCATCGACCACGAGCGCATCGAAGTCAACACTGACATCCTGCGCAATACCGTGCTGCCCGCCACCGGCTTCATGAAAGTACCGGCCATGCAATGCCCGGACGGCCGCTGGCTGAAAGACACCACACCGATGATGCGCTGGCTCGACGATCAACACGGCCGGCCATCGATCTACCCGACTGACCCCGCCAGCCACTTCATCGCCCTGCTCATCGAAGACTACGCGGACGAATGGCTGTGGCGACCGGCCATGTACTACCGCTGGAATTTCGCCGACTCGCACCGCCTGCTGCGCCACCGCCTCGGCCGAGAATTGTCAGATGGCACACGCTATCCCGCCGCCGGCCTGGGCTGGTTTATGCGCTGGCGACAGTACCTGACCTTCGTCCGCGACGACGGCATCCGCCCGCATAACGAAGCCCAGGTGCAAGCGCTGTACCGACGCACGCTGGCGCAACTCAGCCAACGCCTGCAAGACCGACCCTTCCTGCTCGGCGAACGCCCGAGCATCGTCGACTTCGCCTTCTTCGCCTCCATGTTCCGCCACTTCGCGCTGGACCCGCACTCGGCCAAGCAGATGATCGACACCGCCCCGGCTGTCTACGCCTGGGTCGGGCGGGTGTGGAATGCGAATGGTGCCAATACGCCGTCGCACGCTGAACTGGAGGACTTTGCCAGCTCGGATTGGAATGCGATTTTTGGCGAGATCAGTCGGGACTATCTGACTTATTTGGATGTGAATGCGACGGCGTATGCGCGTGGCGAGAAGCACTTTGATCTGACGCTGGAGGATACGGTGTATCCGCAGATGGCGGTAGTGCGGTATCGCGTGGCGTGTCGGGAACAGATCTTGTTGGCTTATCGGGCGCTGGCTGCGGAAGCGCGCGAACAGGTAGATGTGCGCCTGCAGTCATCGGGCATTGCCAGCTGGTTGCGGCAAGCACCGCTCATCGTTTCAGGTTTGGCCGATGAGTTTGTCATGCCCTTGCAGCGACGATATCCGGCGGCTAAGGGTTTGGCGGGGTTGAAGTTGTTAAGGGGGACGCCGTGGGATATGCCGGCTCCGCCGGTGCGCTAATCTTCCCTAGCAGCTCAATGAACTGGCTCAGCCACCCGAGAACCCCCGACACTGGAAAACACGCCGCAAGTACATCCCTGTAGGCTCTCATGCGCCATCCATGGCGCATGACGGTTTTCCAGTGTCGGGGGAGCTCGGGTGAACAGCGCTCAGGGTCGGGGCTGCGGTGGTGGTTCAGGGGCCGGCGGGGTTGGGCAGTAGGTTTACTTGCGCCTTGCCAGCATGGCACTCTCCGAGGGAATGGAATTGCGGTATTTGTCGGCAGGGAGTGCTGTGTTCAAATTGCCAATGTGTTGAAAGCCTTGAGCTTCCTACCAGCGCTCACGCCTTATGCAGCAAATCAGAATAATTACACCGCAGTACTGCGGTATAAACTTAGTTGGGCGTTCAAAAAATGTTGAAGACTCCATTGCAGCGATTGTCACTCCTATGTCTGATCTGCGGTTTGGCCGCGTTTGCTTTCGGTCTGTATCAATGGCATCACGACTATCGCCATCATTGGATTCTGCACACCCGCTACATTCCCGACTATCCGCTCGATTTTCTAGGATTTAATCCTGCCGAGCATGAAGCAATTGTCCAAAAACACCGCGCGTGCGAGTGGACATCGAACGTCGCATCTATTCCAGTATCGGACGAAGATAGAAAACTTCTGGAACTCGGCAATTCCGCTGGACCGGTCGTGCAAAACGATTTACTCCTCACCTTGGACGGCAGCTGTGCCAAAGAACAAATTACAGCTATTGAGCCTAAAGCTATCCCATACTCGATCTTGCCGATCAGCAACGCTACAAATCCGTATTGGAACGCGAAGCTGGCTACGGGTTTCTGGAGATATGAAAAGATAGTGGCAGACGAGGCGATGCGATCTCGATCCTGGTGGAGTCCAGCGGAGCCGCAGAAATCAGGGCAGGAACACTACAAGGAACTACTTAAGAGCGAACTCCGAAGCACTGGGTATGGACTCACCACCGCCAACACAATCGCAGAGAAGTGCATCAAGGCAGAGAGAAGGTGGTGTATCGAAAAACATAATCTAACCCGACTGCGCATCTGGCCAGTTGTAAAATCAGATCCGTTCATGTTCTCGGGTATTGTATTGGGCCTCATAGGATTGGCTGGTAGCGTCTTTTACTCACCTATGTTTTGGTTAGGGCAAATGACGATTGGAAGACTCTTAGAATGGATTAGGCATGGCAGGTAAAACGCCCAACAAGCGCTTCGAGACGGACTCGCTACGTCGGCGCTCAAGCTTGTCGTTAGGGCGCACTCGGAGTCTGTCGATGCTTGTGACAAGAGTGATCGGAACTTGTCCAAAATGCAGTCAGCCCGATGCATTTGGAAATGTCATGGTGCGGCCAGATCATGTACTGAGAGGCTGCAAACGCTGCGACCATTCTGAGCGGATCTACTTGCCGCCGCTATCTAAAAAAATTATCTACCTTGATCAGTTCTTTTTCAGCGCTGCATTTCGCGAGCGGGATGTCAGATTTCTTGAGGCTGCCGATCTAATCAAGCACGCAACTGCGAATCAGGTTTTGTTGGCGCCGTTCTCTTCCATACATGAAGACGAGACTCATCAATGGCGTGGCTTTGATGGCCGCAATAAAGAAGACCTGATGCAATTCATCAAAGCCACCTCGCGTGGCCACGAGTTTGAACCGAATTATCGTGTAGAGCACGATCAGATTCTTGAGGCATTTGAATCATTCTTAGCAAACAAACCTAGCGATTTCCTAATCGATAGGCGCATGGCACTTCGTTCGGACGTGGACCACTGGGAAGACTACTTCCGCATTGACGTTGGTGGCTACAGAGGGAATATCGAGCTGATTCGCGACCTGAAGAATGAAGGCATAGAAGGTCTAATAGATATGGTATTTCCTGCCTGGCGTCTGTCCACCTCAACCTTCAATGAGCACATCGAGATCGAACGCCGTGACTCGGCAAAGTTCTACCTCCAGTTTTACTTCGACTACTTGAAAAGAATTGCTGTAGGTGACTACAACGCAATGTTTGATTCACCTATCGCATCAATGATCGTGCGAGACATGCTTCAAGTACTTCCAGAGGACATGGATCTCCTCGAGAAGCTGAGGCGCGTCAATCAATTCTTTGCTTCTGACCATTTTGCAAGTGCTCCAAACGAATGGATCTCCCCAAGAATATTCTCCGTCCTTCGGGAACAAGTCAGAAATGGTGCCTACAAAAACCCAGAGGACGCAAAGAAAAGGCTCTTCGGATTTCTAAACGACGTCAAACACATCTCTGTCTACTCGCCTTTTGTTGACGCAATGGTAGTAGACCAGCCCATGGCGGCAATCGTCGGTGACGGTCGCGTCAATATTGCGAACCGCTATGGCACAAAAATCTTCTCTCTGAATAACTGGCCCGATCTACTCGCTTGGCTACGATCTTTGACTGATTCAATATCCACCGAACACAGGCGAGGACTTGAGGTTGCATATCCATAGAATGTGCGCCCTAACAATTCGTTCAAGCCGAGATCGCTTCGCGGCCGCAAAGCGCTCCGGCTTAACTCAAACGTTAGGTGTACAGGAGAAGTCCGCAATGAACTGGGAGCACTCTCTTGCCGCACTAGCGGCCTTAGCAGCCAGCCCAGCTGCGCTGTATGCCCGTTGGAGTGTCAAAGAGGCCAAGCAGTCTAATGATATCGTCGGCCTAGCTCTTCCTCTCCAGTCACAACACCAAAGCATCATGCATATCGCTCCGGCTTCGTTGTTGCACTGTACGGCGCGTGGCTCACTGGAAGTCTCCAACTCAACTTATACGGTAGGCGGATAACAACTATGAAGGTTCGGCATTGGAAAATCGGCGGCGCAATACTGTCGCTCGTGTTGCTGGCTTTGTTGTTGCTGATCCGACCTTGGGCGGAATACAACCCGCTTAAGCTCAACGCGCTGTTTGCGCCCGATAAGCGCATCCAGAACTTTCGCAGCATGGAGCAGGTGCTGCCCTATCGCGTGGTCCGCGCCGCCACGCCCTTTGAGTTCTCGCGTGCCGAGCGGCCGCTGGATATCCGCTATACATTCAACGGCGAGACACGCCGGCTCGATGAGTTTCTGGAGCGGGCGACGGCAACCGGATTACTGGTGATAAAAGACGATCAAATCATCATGGAGCGCTATTTCCATGGCGCGGATGCGACTACCCGGCACACCTCTTGGTCGGTGGCGAAGTCTTTTGTCGCAACGCTCGTGAGCATCGCACTCAAGGAAGGTCGCATTCGCTCACTGGACGACCCGATCACGGACTATGTGCCTGATCTAAAGGGTAGCGCCTATGAAGGCGTGCCAATCCGTCACGTTTTGCAAATGTCGTCCGGCGTAGATTTCGACGAAAATTATGTCAGTCGTCACTCCGATATCAGTCGGCTGTTTATCAAGGTGTATGTGCTCGGTCAGCGCATTGATCGAGTCATGCACGACTACGGGCGTGAACGCCCGTCCGGCGAGATGCTCCACTACATCAGTGTAGATACTCAGGCCTTGGGAATGATGTTGCAGCGGCTATACGGAAAGTCCTTGTCTGCCGTGCTAGAGGAAAAGCTTTGGCAACCGCTCGGCATGGAGGGCGATGCCTACTGGAATATTGATCAGCCAAGCGAAGACGGCATGGAAATGGCGTTTTGCTGCCTCAACGCTCGCCTGCGCGACTTCGCCAAGCTCGGGCGCTTGTACTTGCATCAGGGCAATTGGAACGGCATCCAGCTGCTACCCGAGGGCTGGGTGGCGGAGGCCACCACGCCGGCAGGGCCTCATTTGGAGCCCGGCGTTTCGCCTTACGATTACGGTGCGCGCGGCTATCAGTACCAATGGTGGGTGTGGGAAGGCTATCAGCGCGAGTATTTCGCTGCCGGCGTATGGGGGCAGTATGTATACGTCTCTGAACCGGACAACCTGATCATCGCGCGCACCAGCGTGGATCCGGACTTCCGTGCCAATCTCCCCGAGTCTATTGCCGCCTTCCGAGCCATCCGCGACGCGCTGCGTGCTACTCCCGCAACCCATCCAAAATAGGCTGATCAGCAGACACCATCCTATGCCGTAAGGCATATTTAATGGCTTTCATCTCCGATCACTATGCTCCAGCACATTGAGCATATCTCTCGGAGAAAGACCATGAAGATCACCTTCCGTAACATTGCCTTGGCCATTGTACTGACCACCGGTTTTGCAGCAGCAACGCCTGCTCTGGCCAACACCACGCACACCGGCCCAGCCGCTCCCGTGGTTTCATCGAACATCACCGAAGCCGATGTCATTGCTGCTCAGCGCGCTTGGGGCAACGCCTTGGTGAGCATCGCCACCGATTTCGAAAAGGGTGGTTTTAAGCTAGCCAAGGCTACCGCCGAAAAGGTGATTGATTCTGCTTACGGCTATGCCATGGGCCCTGTGTTGTTTAAGCCCACCTTGACCACCGCACCACAGACCTTCCGTACCACCCGTGAAGGCGCGCTGGCTTACTTTGTAGGCGGTGACAAAAACTACCCATCCGATACCGGTTTTGCCCTAAAAGGCTGGCGCTCGGCTGAGATTCGTAACGTAGCTATCCAACTGCATGGCGATGTCGCGATAAGTCAGGGCAATGTGATGCTCACCGACAAGGCCGGTAAAACCACCACGGTCGACAAAACCTGGGGCTACAAGCGCGATGATCAAGGTCGCCTGCTCATTGTTCTACACCACTCCTCATTGCCGGTTAAACCCTAAGGAGGAATGACATGAGCGCACGACGAATGCAGCACGTCTGGCGTCGCAACTTACCGATCAGGTTTGTGAGGCCACCGGCGGTCCTTGTCGCTACATCGGCTTGGACATGAAGGCGGCGCATGCCGGCATGACTATCACCAAAGCGCACTTCAATGCCTTGGTGGAAGTACTAGTGGCATCGATGAACGCTAAAGGTGTGCCCTTTGATAAGCAGACTGACATCTTAGCCCTTTTGGCGCCGATGCATCGCGATGCATCGCGATGTGATCACTGTACGATAACGTGTGGTAGTTTAAGACTTGCGAGCTACCATCATAGGTTAGCTCGCTTTCTATTTTTCTAAGATATAGGCAAGACAATGACAACCATTGGTACACCGTTGATGTGGTCGCTGTTTGGACTCTTTGTGGTGATCGCACTAGCCCTCGACTTTTTTGCGCTGAATCGCCAAGGCTCCCACAAAGTCTCCATGCGTGAGGCCGGCATTTGGTCGCTACTTTGGGTCGCCCTCTCTTTTGTTTTCGTGGGCTGGATGTGGTGGCACCTGGGTGGAACGGGTACCGATGCCCTAGCCCGAGAGGTGGCAAATACCAAGGCCGTGGAGTTCATCACCGGCTATCTCATCGAAAAAGCCTTGGCCGTGGACAATGTCTTTGTCTTCCTTATGCTCTTCACCTACTTTGCCGTGCCTGCCGAGTTTCAAAAGCGCGTCCTTATGATCGGGGTGCTCGGCGCGCTGGTCCTGCGTGCTGTGATGATTCTGATTGGCGCCTGGCTGATCGCCAAATTCCACTGGATTCTCTATCTGTTTGGCGCTTTCCTGCTGTTTACCGGTATCAAGATGTGGTGGGCTGCGGGACAAGAACCCGACTTGGACTCTAATCCCGCCTTGCAGTGGTTGCGTCGAAAAGTACGCATAGCCCCGGACTTCGACGGCGAAAAGTTTTTCACCTATATCGATGGCATCCGTGTTGTGACGCCGCTCGCGATTGTGGTGGCGCTCATCGGTATTGTGGATGTGGTCTTTGCCGTGGACTCCATTCCGGCCATTTTTGCCATTACCACGGACCCCTTCATTGTGCTGACCTCGAATGTGTTCGCCATTCTCGGTCTACGCGCCATGTACTTCTTGCTAGCCGGCGTGCACGAGCGCTTCCACTTGTTGAGTTACGGTCTGGCTCTGGTTTTGGCGTTTATCGGTATCAAGATGTTGATTATTGATATCTATAAAATTCCCGTGGTGTGGTCGCTGTCGTTCACCATCGTGGTGTTGATCACCACGATGCTGTTGTCACTGCGTATTCCGCCGCCTAGTCACAAGGTCAGCAGCGCTTACCCGTTCTCGGCGAAAGCGCCCACGCCTCAAAAAGACAGCCCCTCATCCTGAGCACGGCAGATTGGCCATCACCGAGACGGTATCAGTGATGGCCAACCTTTTGCAGCCTCTAGCTCGTAGGCCAATTCCAGCAGCAACCTATCTTCACCCATACCTGCCGTAAAGTGCATACCAATCGGTAGTCCTTCCTGGCTCATGCCCATCGGCAGCGAAATAGCCGGGTCGCCGCTAATGTTCTGCAGCGCCGTAAATGGCGCATAGTTGCGCATGGCGGTGACGTTGTCCCACATCGGGCGAGACGGAACAATCACCGTACCCACCGGAGGGGGCGGCGCCGTCAGGGTGGGGTTGAGGACGATATCAAAGCGCTCGGACATACCCGCCGTGACGCGATTGACTTGCTTTAAGCGTCTCATCACCCCAGGCATACGCCAGATGCATTTCACGAAGTGGCCACCAAACTCACGCGTAAAAGGCTCCACGTCCTTGGCCTGAAAATTCGGCCCAATGAAAATGCGCCCCAGGCGCGTCATACCGAAAGACAGCATCGCGTAATAAGCTAAAAAGTCCTCACCCAACTGATCGGGGAAGGGAATCGGGAAATACTCCACCTGATGACCCAAGGACACGCAAATCTTGGCGGTGTCATCGAGTACCCGCAGGACATCGGGATGGATCGGGATGCCCGCAATCGCCTCACGAACCACACCAATGCGCAACCGCTTTTTACCGGGAGCGGTAACATGGCCCAGTCGCGGCATTTTCGGGTTGCTGTAGTATTTTTCCGCCTCGGCCATAAACAGCGCCGTATCACGCACGCTACGCGTCACCACCCCGTCATGCACTACATTGATGGGCAAGCCATCGGTGCCATCCATATGAATTAGGCGATGACGGCTGGCCTTTAAGCCAACGAGGCCACAACACGAGGCTGGAATTCGAATCGAGCCACCGCCATCATTCGCATGAGCGATGGGAACAACCCCCGCTGCCACTAACGCGGCTGAACCACCGGACGAGCCACCGGGCGTGTGATTGGTGTGCCAGGGATTGCGCGTGATACCGGTGAGCACGGATTCGGTCACGGGTGGCACACCAAATTCCGGCAGCGTGGTTTTACCCAACGCGATCAGGCCGGTGGAGAGCATTTGCTCCACATAAACGCCATTTTTTTGCGCGGGCCGCGTGTTCGTCGCACGACTGCCGTGACGGGTCGGCAATCCTTTCAAATTGCTGTTGTCTTTGACGAAGGTGGGCACACCCGCCAAGCCACCACTGCGTGGCTTGGCCGCTAGTTGGCGAGCGGTCTCGAAGCCTTCACAGACAATCGCATTGAGTTGGGGATTAACTCGCCCAGCCCGCGCAATCGCGGCCTCCACGGCCTCGCTGGCACTGATTTCACGCCGAGCGATTCGGCTCGCCAACTCGACCGCGTCCGAAGTCCCTAAGGCATCGTCGCAAAACGCAGATACACTGTTATTTCTGTTCATGTGGTCCGTTATCCTGTTTTTCTTGTTATTCAAATAACGTGCTTTAGCGCAGTCACTGGCCATCACACAGCCAGTCACTTAAGCTAATACATCTATTTCAAAAAGACTCTGAAAAAGAGCATGGTTTTTTCATGACGACGCCTTTTCGCCTTACGTTTTGGGGCTTATTAACCCTGTTATCTGCCTGTAATCTGAACGATGAGTCCTCAAGTCATCGGGCACAAGCCAAGCAAGCAGTGCTATCGAATACGCCGCTAGGCGCCTGTGCGCTGGCCAGTCCGTTGCGCGACCTAGTCTCGAAAGAGCATCGCGCCGATCAGGCCAGTGCTCATTCGCCGGAATCTGCTGCGCCAGCATCCAGCCAAACTAAATCAGCGCCCTCGCTCTACGGCGGGGCCTGCGCCAATAACACGAAATTCCGAATCGGAAGCGGTGTTCATGACATGACCGGCCCCGCCGGCGATAGCATTTCGGCTGGCTACGAGAACAGTGAGCATGTGCTCAGAGGGATTCATTTACGCCAATTCGCGCGTGCCTTTGCCATGCAGTCTCCATGCGATGGCAAACGCGTGATGATGGCCGTTTCAGAAACGGCTTTTATTACGCAGGGCATTCGCCAAACCGTCTTACAAAAAATTGCCCAAGACCCCGAGTTGTCGCGACACTACAACGCAAACAATGTCATGTTGTCGGCCACCCATACCCATTCGGGGCCCGGTGGCGAGGCACACCATGCAGCCTACAACTTGTTTCGTTTGGGCTACGACGCCCTGGTACATGAGATTTACAGCACGGGTATTTTTCGTGCGATCCAGCAAGCCCATCGCAACCTAGAGGCAAACAGCGAGCCCGGCACAGTGCAACTTGCCATGGGTGAATTACTCAACGCCAACACCAATCGCTCCGAAACGGCCTTTGCCAACAACCCAGTTCAAGAACGCCAACAGTGGCTCGATGTCGCCGGCAATGAAGTTCGGGTGAATAAGCAGATGGTGCAATTACGCTTTGATCGCGCCAATGGAAACGCCATCGGATTATTGAATTGGTTCGGTGTACACACCACGTCGGTTGGTATCCATGAGCCGCTCATCAGCAGTGATAACAAGGGGTTGGCGGCCTACACCCTCGAACGCATGATGGGCACTGACTATCTCGCCAAGGACGAGCAAGACCGATTTGTGGCCGCTTTTGCGCAAGCCGATGAAGGCGACTCTAGCCCGAACTTATGCTTCAGGGAAAACCCCTTCCCCAGTCGCTCCATTGGCTGCGGTATCGATACGCTACAGAGCAATGCCGCCGCAGGTGTTAAGCAGTTGGCTCGCGCCATCGAGCTCTACGACCAAAGCACGACCCCTTTACGAGGCAGCGTCGCCAGTCGCCTGGTTCATGTCCGCATGGATGACATCGACATTAATGACCCCGTGGTGTTAGCCAGCTTAAAACACCCCGCCGCATTAGATGACCCGAAAAAGCGCACCTGCACAGCAGCCTTAGGTTTCTCCATGGCCGCTGGTGCTGAGGACAACCCGGGCCCCAGCCAAGAAGGTATTACCTGTCGTGATATCGATGTAGTGGGCAACCTCTTAGCCGACATTCAGACCATGATGAAAACCATGGCGGGTTATGCCTCAGAAGCGGGTTATTTTTCCCTACCCGCTAAAACGGCCGGTACGGTTTTGGGTTGTGGACTGACCACCGCTGCCAGTGTACTTCCGGGCTTGCCCGACGCGGACTACAGCTGTCATGCGGAAAAGCCGATTTTGTTCCCCATTGGCAGTACTGAGCTGATCAGCAACGCAGATCTGCCCTTGCAGATCTTCACTTTGGGGCAAGTTGCCGTGGTCGCCCTGCCTTGGGAAGTCACCACAACTGCCGCCCGCCGCATTCGTGCCACGGTCATGAACGAACTGAAGCCCGCGGGCATTGAGCAAGTGATTGTTGCCGGCCTGAGCAATGACTTTGTGCAATACCTAACCACGCGAGAAGAGTACGCCACGCAACAATACGAAGGTGGCTCAACGCATTTCGGCCCGTGGACACTTGCCGCTGTGCAACAGTCACTGCGCCCGTTAGCGATCAGCTTACGTGACGGCACACCACCCCCCGTCGGCGTTGCAGCCCCCGTCACCTCACCCAGCATTCCATCGCGTGCGCCCTTTATTGCCGGGGACTTGTTGGCCCCCAATACGCAATTTGGCGATGTCACGCTGGATGCCAAACCAACCTATCAGGCTGGCGAATCCGTGGTCGTGAAATTTGCCTCTGCGCATCCACGCAATGATGCGCTGGAAAAGCTGAATAAGGCCTATCTGCTGGCAGAGCGTGAGATAGGGAAAGATCGCTGGGAAGTAGTGGCACGGGAGCGTGACCCTGAAATGATCATGCGCTGGCATGCCCGTCCCGAAGCCCCTGCATTGGGACAGGCATTCCCGCTACGCAGCTCGGAGATCGAAGCCATTTGGCATTTACCCCGAAATCTTGCCAAAGGTCGCTACCGTATTCGCCATGAAGGCACCGCAGCTCCGATACTCAGTCAAGGTACCGGATCGCCTACTCCGTTTACTGGGGTCAGTGCCATATTCAGCGTGAATGGCCCCGTCAGTGATTGCCCAGGCTACCCAGCCCTCTTTTGAGGGCGGCAGCCAAACGGGAGACCTAGTCGCAGCTTAGAACCAATCTGATGCAGCTTGGGCACACACCATTTCACGCCGGGCTACAACACCTAGCCACGGCGTGATTTTCGGCAGCTCATACTGGAAGAAGTAATCACAAGCGCCACGCTTGCCAGCTACGAAGCCGTTAGGCCACTGCCCGGCATCCGCGGTCTGCGCGGCCAGCGCCAGCTCCAACCAGATCCACGCCAGCACCACATGCCCGAAGCCCTGCAGATAGCTCGTGGCATTCGCCAGCGCCTCGGCCGGATTGCCCGTCGCCCAGGCCGCCTGCGTTGCCGACACGACTTCCTGCAAAGCCGCCTTTAACGCCCGACCATGCGCCTGCAAGCCGACATCCGCCGAGGCCGAACGTGTCACCGTCTCGCCGATGCGCGCAGCCAGCGCCTTCAGCGCCGCACCCTCGTTCATCAGCACCTTGCGGCCGAGCAGATCCAGGCCCTGAATGCCGTGCGTGCCCTCGTGGATCATGTTCAGACGGTTGTCGCGCCAGTACTGCTCGACCGGGAAATCGCGCGTGTAGCCATAGCCGCCCAGAATCTGGATAGCCTGGCTGTTGGCCTCCTGCGCCCACTCGCTGGGCCAGCTCTTGGCAATCGGTACCAGCAGCTCCAGCAGCAGCCCGGCGGCCTTCGCCTGCTCCGGCGTGCCGGTACTTTCTTCATCGACCAAGCGTGCACAGAACAGGCCCAGCGCCAACCCGCCCTCGGCAATCGCCTTCTGCATCATGAGCATGCGCTTTACATCGGTGTGCTCGATAATCGGCACTTGTGGACTGCTATGATTTTTGCCGCCAGCACCGGCATGACGACCCTGTGGACGCTGCTTGGCATACTCCAGCGAGGCTTCGTAACCGGCATAACCGAGCATGGTTGCGCCCAGACCCACTGCGATGCGCGCCTCGTTCATCAGCGTGAACATGCAGCGCAAACCATTGCCTTCGCCGCCAATCAAATAGCCCACCGCCCCCGCTTTACCCTCGACTGGGAACTTGCCCTCGCCGAAGTTGAGCAGCGTATTGACCGCCCCGCGATAGCCACACTTGTGATTGAGCCCGGCCAGCGCCACATCATTGCGCTGACCTTTAGACCGGCCTTCAGCATCCACCAAAATACGCGGCACGATAAATAGCGAAATGCCCTTAACGCCCGCCACCGGCTTACCATCCGGCCCCGGAATCTTCGCCAGCACGAGGTGGATAATGTTGTCGCCCATCTCATGCTCGCCGCCGGTGATCCACATCTTGTTGCCGGTTAAACGATAGCGCGCACCTAGCGGGTCATCTTCGCCGCCCGCATCAGGCAAAGCTCGCGTGGCAATATCGGACAAGCTAGAGCCAGCCTGCGGTTCACTCAAACACATCGTGCCGTAGGTCGTGCCGGCAAAGCCCGTCTTCGCAAACACCTCGATCTGCTTAGGCGTGCCATGCGCAAAGATGGTATTGGCATTACCGCGCGTCAGCATTGGATACGCCGCCAGCGACACACTCGCCTTATAGAAGAAACTCATCGACGCCATCTCGACCACGGTCGGCAGCTGCATGCCACCCACCTCAGCCGGCTTGCTCGCCGCCATCAACCCCGCCTCATTGAACGCCGCCAGCGCAACCGGCGTCTCCTTCGGCAGATGCACCGTCACCCCGTCAAACTCCGGTTCCTGGATATCCGTGAGCCGATTAATCGGCGCAAACTGCTCCGTCGCAATCTGCTCGCTAAGATCCAGCACCGCAGCAAAGGTGTCGTTGTTGTGCTCGGCATGAAACTCACGCTGACAAAGGGCTTCGGCCTGAAGCCAGTCATTCAAAAGGAAATCGAGCGTAAGACGATGCGACATATTGAAGCTCCAAAATCACGGCGCGAACGCCCGAAAAGAGAACGCAGTTCATCTGGTGCGGCCTCACACTGGAAAACCGTCATGCGCCATGGATGGCGCATGAGAGCCTACAGGGAAGTATTCACGGCGTGTTTTCCAGTGTGAGGCCGCACCGGATGGCCGACTCAAGTCTTAGGCAGCGTAACCCCCGTCTGCCCCTGGTATTTGCCCCCACGATCCTTATAAGAAGTCGCACAAATTTCATCGCTCTCAAAGAACAACATCTGCGCCACACCCTCATTTGCGTAGATCTTGGCTGGAAGGTTAGTGGTGTTAGAAAACTCCAACGTCACATGCCCCTCCCACTCTGGCTCCAGCGGCGTCACATTCACAATAATGCCGCAACGCGCATACGTGCTCTTGCCCAGACACACCACCAGCGTGCTGCGTGGAATCCGGAAATACTCCACCGTGCGCGCCAACGCAAAACTGTTCGGCGGGATGATGCAAACATCCGAGACCACATCCACGAAGTTCTTTTCGTCGAAATTCTTAGGGTCCACGATGGTCGAATTAATGTTGGTGAAGATCTTAAATTCATTCGCGCAACGCACATCGTAGCCGTAGCTCGAGGTACCGTAAGACACAATCTTCTGGCCATTTTGCTGACGAACCTGACCCGGCTCGAAGGGCTCGATCATGCCGTGCTGTTCGGACATGCGACGAATCCAGTGATCTGATTTGATGCTCATGCTGCAGTCTCGTTCAATGCACTCAGTGCGTTGGGTTCAAAGGAATACGGGTATCGGCCACACGCGGCCCCAGCGCCAAGCGGGCAGCGGTGTGACGCGCCATCTCACGATAATAACCGGCCAGCTCACCATTCGGCTCGGCCACCACTGTCGGCACGCCGCTATCCGTCTGTTCGCGAATGCGACGGTCCAGCGGTAGCTGCGCCAGCAGCGTGGTGTCGTACTGCGCCGCCATGCGGGCACCGCCACCCTCACCGAAAATATGCTCGGTGTGACCGCAATTCGAGCAGATGTGCTGCGCCATATTCTCGACCACGCCCAGCACGGAGATGTCGACTTTGCGGAACATCTCGATGCCCTTCTTAGCATCCAGCGTGGCAATGTCTTGCGGCGTGGTGACGATGACGGCGCCGCCCACAGGCACGCGCTGTGCCAGCGTGAGCTGGATGTCGCCAGTGCCCGGCGGCATATCCACCACGAGATAATCCAACGATGACCAGCGCGTCTGCGTGACGAGCTGAATGAGCGCACCCGTGGCTTTCGGCCCGCGCCAAACCACAGGGGTATCGCCCTGAAGTAAGAAACCAATCGACATGACTTCAATGCCATGCGCGTGATGCGGCACGAACCACGCGTCATCGACGGTGTCAGGGTATTTGCCGTTACCCACGCCGAGCATGGTGGGCAGGCTGGGGCCGTAGATATCGGCATCCAACAAGCCCACCTTGGCACCTTCTCGGGCCAGGGCCAGAGCCAAATTCACGGCGGTAGTGGATTTGCCCACACCGCCCTTACCGGACGCCACCACGATGACATTTCGCGCCAAGGTCAGCGGCGCGACCTCACCCTGAGGCTTGATACGCGGAATGGCTAATGACCAACGAATATGAACGTCACGCGCACCGGCCACATGCAATGCGGCTTCTAGCTTAGTGCCAAAGGCTTCAGCGGGATTGGCGTGGGGATACGGCAGTGCCATGTGCACAAAAACACGGCCATCGTCTGTGACCTGCGTGTCCTGCGGGACCGCCAATAAGAGATAAGTTGCGTCAGGACCAAGGTAAGGATCGTGATGCGCGGCCAGTACGGCATCGACCACGGCGCGGGTGATACTCATGGGTGTGAGACATCCAAAAAAATGAGCTTGTATGCTAGCGGTCTCAGTTCACGAATGCACCTAAGCACCGTCAATCAATAATTGCTCAATTTCGGAAATGATAGATTGAATTTTTAAGGCCAAATCATCCGGCAAGTCGGCTTGCGAATCGATGGCTGACTCAATATGTCGAGCATGATCACCTAAAGTCGGCAATCCGACCATCCCCGCCTCACCTGCAATCGCATGCAATGCCGAACGTAACTTTGGCAAACTGTCAGCGGTCGGCCTTGACAAAAACTCACGCAACAACACCAAGTTTTTGGGCAGGCGAATGGTCAAGAACCGATTCTTGAAGCCCTGTAAGGCCGTAAGCAACTCATCATCAATCGAGTCATCATGAGACTCTTCAACCGTCTCTGCAGCACGGGTGTGTTGCAAAACCACAGAGATTAATTGCTCTACATCAAAGGGCTTCGTAACAAAGCCATTCATCCCTGCCGTGAGCGCAGCATCACGCTGAAAGCCCATAGCCCCAGCGGTTAACGCGATAATGGGCAAATCGACAAACCTTTCGTTCTCTCGTAAAACGCGTGTAGCCTGATAGCCATCCATACGAGGCATTTGTATGTCCATCAGCACTAAATCAAAGGGAGTCGTAGCATTTAAGACCTGCTCTACACCGTCCATACCGTCAAAGGCGGTATCAACTTGCGCACCTTCAGACTCCAACATGTATTGTGCGACTTCACGGTTTAAGTCGCTATCGTCTACGACCAAGAGCCTCAAGCCTTCCAGTGGCTTATTCAAGCCCGAACCATTGACCTTAAGCTGGCTTTTGGAGCTCGTTTTCGTTGGAACTTTGGAAGCCAGAGCAAACGGTAGGAGCAACGTAAACTCACTACCTTCTCCAAGTGAACTGTTAACGGAAATTTCACCCCCCATCAATTCAGTCAGTTTACGACTAATTGTTAAACCAAGACCTGTCCCGCCATAGCTGCGAGAGGTAGATACATCTGCTTGGTTGAAGGCCTCAAAGATTTGATGACGCTTTTCATCAGCAATACCAATCCCAGTGTCCTTAACGATGAACTGCAAGCGAACAGTGGACTCACTGATATTGTGAGACACAATATTGACGGAAATATTAATTGACCCACTAGACGTAAATTTAATGGCATTGCTAAGTAGATTAGTCAGCACTTGGCCCAAGCGTAGCGGGTCGCCAATTAATAAGTTGGCACTATCAGGTAAAGGCGAAACATTGAGTTCGACCTTTTTATCTCGTATTGCTGCACGAGCAATACTTGAAATATTTTCGATAAGTTCGTTAAGTTTAAATGGAACCTTCTCAATATCGATCTTATTAGCTTCGATTTTAGAGAAGTCAAGAACATCATTAACAATCTCCAAAAGACTTTGGCTAGCTAACTGAATTTTATTAACAAGCTGATGAGACGATGCTGGCATCGCCTGTCGCTCTAGCATATAACACAAGCCCATAATACCGTTGATGGGCGTTCTGACTTCATGACTCATATTTGCCAAAAATTGACTCTTGGCCTCATTAGCTTGCTCAGCGAATTGTTTGGCCTCCTGCAAAGCCTTATCTTTCAGCAATCGCTCAGTAATATCTTGAGCAATAAAAAGATAGCCTGAAACGTCGCCATTCGCCTCGCGCATGACCGTTACAGCGAGTGATACTTTGACCGGCTTTCCAGATTGGGTTAAATAGGTCCACTCTTGAACCTCAACACCACACTGCTCCGCCCAATAGACTAATACCTGGAAACCTTCAGTATCCTCACCAAAACGTTCCTTTAACTCGCGTCCATGCTGCTCCAGCTCAGAAACACAATGTAAAAACTCATCAGGTTTTTTTCCAATGACTGTATCAGAAGAATAACCTAGTAAATTTTCAGCACCTGCGTTGAACAACGTAATATTACCGTGTTGGTCAGTCGCAACAATAGACATTTGAGAGGCGGCCTTTAGCACGTTTCTGAGCAAATCAGCTACATGAGCGAGCTCTGACTCTGCATTTTTACGCAGCGTAATATCTGTACGAAGTGAAACGTAGCGTTCAATATTTCCTGCCGGTCCGGTAAATGGCGCAATTACGCTATCGACCCAATATAGTTGTCCACTCTTACTGCGATTACAAACTTCTTTATGCCAAGCATTTCCAGAAGAAATGGTTCTCCACATGTCCACCCAGAATGACTTTGGATGCTGTGACGAATTAATCATTTGGTGAGTCTGACCGAGAAGCTCCTCTCGAGAATATCCACTAACTCGACAGAAGTTATCGTTAACTTCAATAATTCGGCCGCGATTATCAGTGACAGAATAAAGCATCTGTTGACTAATAGTACTCAGCAAAACTTGATTATGGCGGAGCAACGACTCTAGCTGTAATCTACTATTATTTACATCAGTGATATCATTGATAATTGCGTAAAAACCTTTTACTTCACCATCAATAATATCAGGAATATACTGAGAAATACTGTGACGCGCGACGCCACCTCCATTAGACTTTATAGTGCGCTCAAACTTTTGAGGCTCCCCAGCCAGAACCCCATCAATGTACTTTTTATTATCCTCATAAAGCTCCTCTCCCAAAACTTCTCTCATCGTTTTGCCTTTGAGGATAGTATGATTCAGACCAAACCAATCACTGTACGCGTTGTTTGCTACGCGATTGATTAAGTTTTTGTCCCAATACCCAATCATGGATGGCATTGAGTCAAAGATCATTTGTAAATCACGCTGCGCAATATCTAACTCAGCGGTACGTGATACAACTTCATTTTCAAGGTTTTCGTTTAGTAATCTGAGTTGCTCTTCAGAATAAACTTGAAGTGAAACATCTCTAACAAACATGGCGTAACCTTGGCTACCATCGACGCCTTGATTCACCTGAAAAATAGTCATGTCGGCATGAAAATAATCACCGCCTCTACATTTAAGCCTTGAAACAAAATGTGATACAGATTCTCCAGAACACACTTTATTCAGTATAATTTCATGCGCTTCCCAAGAACTATCAGGAACAAACAATTTTTTGAAACTTTTGCCAAGGACTTGATCCTGGCTATACTCAAATATTTTTTCAGCAGCTTCATTCCATGAAGTGATAATCCCATTCAAGTCAAAAGATACGATAGCATCATTAGCATTACTAATAATTGCACCAAGTTTCGCCTCATCAGATATCATTCTAATTCTACGAGAATTATTAATGGCAAAGAAGTATCCGACCACCGCCAAAAGAAAACTTGAAAATATCATTAGCAGAAATATTGGCAGCGAGCTACGATAGTTTTTGCTGTAGAAATCTTTGGTCGGCGTGAAGAAAAAATACCAATCCTGGCCATAGATATTTGCTTTTTGGCTATAGGAAATGTCGTCACCTACAACTTCTAAATGATTAGCGCCTGAATGAAGATTTATTTTTTCACCAAATATGTTTTTCGCGTAAATTTTTATATTTACCGAATTCTGCATGGCATAGAAATCATCCATTAGATTATCCACCATTAATGGTGAATATGTTAAGCCAAAAGAATTACTATATCTATCGGAATTAATTTCTTTTTCGTCTAGATTCTTATAAACCGGCATAAACATGAGCAAGCCATTATTAACTTTTCTTTCATTCTGAACCAAAGTTATTGGCGGAGTTAGCATAGCTTTATTTTTATTTACAGCCTCCATGAGAGCTTTTAACCGATTTTCTTCAGAAGCAACATCCAAGCCTATAGCTCTTAAATTAATATCTGATGGCTCAATATACTCAATAACCCAGTAGTCTCCTTGATGCGCACTAAAAGCTTTAACTCTAAAACCAGGAAAACTATCTTTTCTAGCGTTATACAAAAATTGATCGTAATTTTTACGCTCTACTTTTCTTATAAAACCTACACCATTTGCACCCGGAAATTCACGCTCAATATTTCTATCATTAAAAAAATCTTTGTAGTTTTCTCTCTCAATATTTTCAATGCCAATTGTATATATTAGACTACGAAGATCACTTAGTAGAAGTTCGTACTTTGAAAGTATGTTTTGAATTTTCTCAATAGAATATCTCGATTCTCTCTCAAACTCTGATTGCAAATCTCTTTTATGTTGGACGTAAATTATGCTGCTTAATAAAATAGAAAGCGCCAAAGCCACCAAAAATAGTGCTACAGAAAAGACTACCGGACTATAGCCATATAATTTAGCTCTTAACCATAAAGTTAATTTATTTTCTTTGGCTTTAATCATTACTCTATCCAATTCATAGTTTACGCTTTACCGGCAAACTTGTTCTTCTTTGTTCAATTTAACACTACTGCTTCATTCGAATCTTTTAACCCACGTTACGTACTAAATATGTAGTGTTTTGGCACATTCTTCCTTTCTAACTATGTCCCCTAATGACCGATTTTCGTCAGGCTTCAAGCTACCCTGCGAGTGACCCAGTAGTCATATTTATTGTGTTATCTAGACTTATAAGGTGGCTCCATGATTAGCAGAACTCCAGTCCCAATCACGGTACGACGCATGGACTTTGATATCCCTGCTCTGCCGCGATACTGGTACAAAGGGAATGTGTGGATCACACACTTCATGAATGCACTATCCACCACCTTCCCTGATGGTGAGCGCTTTTTTATTCATGCAGTTCGCAATTATGAAAACGAGATTACGGACCCAGAATTACGAGCTCAGATTCGGGCGTTCATTGGTCAAGAGGCCAATCACGGTAAAGAACACGAAGCCTTTAATCAGGCCTTAATTGATCAACACAAGCTACCGCTTGAGTCCAAAATCACCTTCATGAAAAAAGCGCTGAGTTTCGCTAAGAAGCGCTATTCACGGCGGGAGCAGTTGGCCCTCACCGTGGGTTTTGAGCACTTCACGGCCATCTTGGCTAACCTTATGTTGAAACAAACGGATTTTGTTGAAGATATTCAAGGCGTCTATGCCGACATGTTTATGTGGCATGCCGTCGAAGAAACGGAGCATAAAGCCGTTGCTTTTGATGTGTTTACCGCCACAGAAGACGACTACTTGCTGCGAGTTAGGGGTATGGCACAGGCCACCTTCTTCTTCCTGCTGATTACGCTTCGTATGCAATACAGCCTGCTCAAGCACGACAATCAGCTTGGAAACTGGCGAGATGCTTTAGGCTTCGCCAAATTCTTGCTGGTGAAGCCGGGCATGCTGACTCGCATTATCCCGGAGTACCTAGATTTCTACCGTCCCGGCTTCCACCCCTGGCAGCACGATAATCGCCACCTCATCGCAGCGCGTGTGAAAGCCTTGGAAAGCTATGCGTTAAAAACGATTCAAGCAGCCTAGCCCATTAACGCTGCCGAGCCGCTAACACTTGCTCGGCAGCACGTTCCCCGGACAAAACAGCCCCTTCTAAATAGCCGGTCCAATAGCCGGGCAGCTCAGTTCCCGCCCAAAAAATCTGGCCGACGGGCCGCGATAGGGCATCGCGATATTGCGTTAAAGCCCCCACAGCAGAGATCGCCGTCGGCCCGCCCAGGCTATAACCTTCTTGCGTCCAATCTTGAACAATGCAGTTCAGTGGCATCAGCGCCGCTTCGCCAAAACAAC
Organism: Moraxellaceae bacterium UBA2477; assembly: GCA_002342025.1. Taxonomy (GTDB): domain Bacteria; phylum Pseudomonadota; class Gammaproteobacteria; order Pseudomonadales; family Moraxellaceae; genus Perlucidibaca. Next base: position 37,943 of record DDPD01000047.1, read on the forward strand.
GCGCAAAAGCAGACAAGACTTGCTCGCGTAGTGCTTCAGGTGACATTTGTTGCGCTAGCGCTAAATGCGCGCCACCAATAAAGGCGAGAAGTGCGCCTTCATTGCCCTGCGCAGGAGATACATCAAAAACAAGATTCACTAAGCCATCCGTCAAAACGGCTGTGCCATTTAAGCCGGCATCCCGCCAAAACGGGCGATCATAAATGGCCTCGTACTTCATAAGACGCCCCATTCGCATCTGCGCCAAATGGCTAAGTTGCGCTTGCGGTAAAGCGGGCTCAAAGCCTAGGCTGGGCCGCAGTAAGGGCGGGACGGTAACGATGACGTGCTGAGCCTGCCAAACACGCTCTCCGGCCACGACGGTAATACCCTCGTCGTTTTGGCTGATGCGATGCACCGGGGCATTCAACACCACGGCATCCCCCAAGCTGGCTGCCAGCGCGAGCGACACGGACTGACTGCCCAGCGCAAAGCGCTGGTCTTGCGCACCGTCGATGCTCGCCGTTAGGCGATTAAACGTACCCAAATGAGTTTCATCCCCAGCCGCCGCGATGTAATGCAATGCATAGAGCAGCGACATCTCGTGGGCATTAGCACCCCACACGGTTTCAAACGTGGCTTCGGCCAACACACGGGTGCGCTCTTGCCATATTTGCTGACGCAGCCAGTCGCCCAGTGTTTGGCTATCCCAGGCTTGAGCGTTTACCGCATCCCAAGGACGACCGACCGGCACGGTGGCGGCCATAGCGTTCAGTCGATGCTCTAACTTCAGCAGATCGGGAAGAATGCGCCAATCATGGGGCGCTCCACTGGTGGAGATTAAACCCAGCAGCTTGTCGCCATGCACCTTGCGGGAGTTGCCGACACAATACACAGAGCGCCCTTCGCGCCCCTGAGTAACCGTTTTCAGGCCAAATTCTTTGGCTAAGGCCAGCATCCGATTTTGCGTTGGGCCTATCCAAGCGCCGCCGCGATCCACTGGCGTCTGCCCATGCCATTCCGTCCAGCTACGTCCACCAACGCGATCGCGTGCTTCTAGAACCTGCACGCTCACACCTTGCTGCTGTAGTCGTCGAGCGGCGCTCAAGCCCGCTAGGCCTGCCCCAACAATAAGCACTTCTGGCATATCCATAACAGCTTCCCAACGTAGACGATTAACGACATGAGGTTTTGCAAGGCAGTGTAATGCTGCAGGGCGATGCTATCATTACCCACCTGTTTTCTGACCTAACGAAGTTGCTCATGACCCGTCGCCTGCTCGTTACCAGCGCCCTGCCCTACGCCAACGGCCCGATCCACCTCGGCCATCTCGTTGAATACATCCAGACCGATATCTGGGTGCGCTTCCAGCGCGCTCGCGGTCATGAAGCGCATTATGTTTGCGCCGACGACGCTCATGGCACCGCCATCATGCTCAAGGCCGAGCAGAACGGCCTGCCGCCAGAGCAGCAAATCGCCAACGTGAAGGCCGAGCACGAGCGTGATTTCGCCGGTTTCGGCATTCGTTTCGACAACTATCACTCCACGCACTCCGACGAGAACCGCGCCCGCGCCTCGCAGATCTACACTCGCCTGCGTGATGGCATCCCTGGCGCAGCGGCTGACTCACTTCAGGCCGGTGGTCATATCGCCACGCGCGCCATCCGCCAGCTCTTTGACCCGGAAAAGCAGCTTTTTCTGGCCGACCGCTTCATCAAGGGCGACTGCCCGAAGTGCGGCGCGCTGGATCAGTACGGCGACTCCTGCGAAGTCTGCGGTGCCACCTACTCGCCGACCGAGCTGAAAAACCCGCGCTCGACCATCTCCGGCGCCACGCCAATCGAGAAAGAGTCCGAGCACTACTTCTTTAAGCTGCCGAATTTCGAGGCCATGCTGAAGGCGTGGACACGCAGCGGCACCTTGCAGGAAGAAGTCGCCAACAAGCTTGCCGAGTGGTTCGAGTCCGGCCTCGCCGACTGGGATATCTCGCGGGATGCGCCCTACTTCGGCTTCGAGATTCCGGATGCGCCGGGCAAGTACTTCTATGTCTGGCTGGACGCCCCAGTGGGCTACATGGCCAGCTTCGAGAACCTGTGTGCCAAAACCGGACTGAACTTCGATGACTACTGGGGCGTGGGCAGCGACACCGAGCTCTACCACTTCATCGGCAAAGACATCGTCTATTTCCACGCCCTGTTCTGGCCGGCGATGCTCGAAGGCGCGGGCTACCGCAAGCCGACCGGCGTGTTCGCGCACGGCTTCCTGACCGTGAACGGCCAGAAGATGTCGAAGTCGCGCGGCACCTTCATCCAGGCGCAGACCTACCTCAAGCACCTGAATCCGGAATACCTGCGCTACTACTTCGCGGCCAAGCTCTCGGGCAAGGTCGAAGACATCGACCTCAACCTCGAAGATTTCACCCTGCGTGTGAACTCGGATCTGGTCGGCAAGGTCGTCAACATCGCCAGCCGCTGCGCCGGTTTTATTAGCAAGCGCTTCGATGGCCAGCTCAGTGCAGACTGCGCCGAGCCGCAGCTGCTTTCCGACTTCATCGCCGCCGGCGACAGCATAGCCGCGCATTACGAAGCCCGTGAATTCGGCCGCGCCATCCGCGAGATCATGGCGTTGGCTGACCGCGCCAATCAGTACATCGACGAGAAGAAGCCGTGGGCGCTGGCCAAGGTCGAGGGTATGGATGTCGAAGTTCAGGCCGTGTGCTCAGTTGGCCTCAACTTGTTCCGCCAGCTCATGACCTATCTCGCACCGGTGCTGCCGGCCATGGCCGAGGCCAGCGCCGGCTTCCTGAATCTGCCCGACTTCCATTGGGAGTCCCGCCGTTCCCTGCTCCTCGGTCAGCACATCCAAACCTTCCAAGCGCTGATGACTCGCGTCGATCCAGCGCTGGTGGCGGCGATGGTGGCGGACTCGACGGACTCGCTGGCCAATGCCCAGCCGGTTGCTGCTGCGCCGGCCAAAGCTGCCGCAAAGCACGCCGAGGCAACGCCCGCGACCATCGGCATCGATGACTTTGCCAAGGTCGATCTGCGCGTTGCGCGCATCGTCTCAGCCGAGCACGTAGAAGGTGCCGACAAGCTGCTGCGCCTCACGCTCGACCTCGGCGGCGAAACCCGCCAGGTCTTCTCCGGCATCAAGAGCGCCTACCCGGAACCGCAGGTGTTGGTCGGCCGCCTCACCGTCATGGTTGCCAACCTCGCCCCGCGCAAGATGAAATTTGGCATGAGCGAAGGCATGGTGCTGGCCGCCGGTCCCGGTGGTAGCGACATCTTCCTGCTCACACCGGACGAGGGCGCGCAACCGGGCATGGCGGTGAAGTAAATGCTGCTTACCGGCCCTTCTTAGGGCCGGTTACGCCCGTACTTGTCGTGGCTAGACACCCATTGATCCGAGACGATGGCCGAGGCCAACGACAGCTCGCCGCAGAGCACCATAGCCGCCACAATCTCGGCCAGCTTGCGCACCTTGCCCTCGCCGTAGCAGCCCATCACTTCCAAACACTCGCGCTGCGTCGGCAATCCAGTGCCACCGCCGTAGGTCGCCACAATCAGCGCCGGAATGGTCACGGAAAAGTAGTAGTCGCCGTTGGCTTTTAACTCGCCGTGCACAAACCCGGCCGATGACTCCGCGACATTCGCCACATCCTGCCCGCAAGCAATAAACATGGCGGTGATGCCATTGGCAAAGTGCGCGCCGTTGTTAACCGAGCCGGCCATGAGCGCACCCATGTTGGACAACTGACGCTGCTTGAACAGCGCCTCACCGCTGGTGTGCATGACATCGCGCAGCAGCGCCGCCGGCAGTGTGACTTCGGCCACCACGCGCTTGCCTCGCGTGTGCAGGCTGTTGACCTGGGAATGCTTCTTGTCGGTATCGAAATTGGCCGCCAGCGAGAAATGCTCCAGCCCCGGCAATTGCTGCGCCAGCATCCACTGGCAGGCATGGTGCGTGGCCTTGCTCACCATGTTCTGGCCGGCAGCATCGCCGGTGGTGAAGTTGAAGCGCAGCCAGCGCATCTTGCCCATACTGAACTGCTGGATGTCGCGCAGCTTGCCGGAGCGCGTGGTCTCTTCGGCGACGGCCTTGATGTGCACGAAGTTGGCCTCGACCCAAAGGCCGAAGTCACGAGCGTAGCGGGCATCGCTGAAGACGAAGATGGGTGCGCGCTGCATGGCGTCATCAATAACTGTGGTGCGCACACCGCCCGCTTCGCGGGTCAGGCGCATGCCACGGCTGTAGCTGGCCAGCAGCGTGCCCTCGGTGGTCGCCATGGGCACATAGAACTCGCCCTGCGCGTACTCGCCATCGACCAGCAGCGGGCCGGCAAAGCCCATGGGCATCTGCACGATGCCGGAAAAACCTTCGATATTGCCGGGTAACAGCGCCGGATCCAGCGAATAGCTACCGGTATGATTGAGCTCGGCGCCGGTCTCGGCCGTCACCACCGCGCGGCGAGCAGTGGCCATTTCACGGGTGTAGTCGTTTTGCGCATCACGCGGCAATTTTCTCATGCGGAAATCCTCATCAAGCCATTTTAGCGATGGCGCAAGCAGGCAACACTCGTCGCGCCCTGTCAATCACCGCTACACTCCCGCACCTGCACTTCATCAGGATCTCTACACCATGCCCGCAGTCATCGAGCGCGAAACCGCGCCCAATCCAACCCTCAGCGTGATTTGGCTGCACGGCCTCGGGGCTGATGGCAACGATTTCGTTCCGATCATTCCCGAACTGGGATTGCCCGCCGATGCCGCCGTCCGCTTTATTTTCCCCACGGCAAGCTCGATTCCGGTGACCATTAACGGCGGCTATGTCATGCCGGCCTGGTACGACATTCTCTCGCTAGACGGTGACCAGCGCGAAGTCGATGAGGCGGGCATCCGCGCCAGCCGCGACATCGTGCGAGATCTTATCGCCCGCGAGAATGCCCGTGGCATCCCCTGTAGTCGCATCGTGCTGGCTGGTTTTTCGCAGGGCGGTGCCATTGCCTGGATCGCCGGCCTCACCCATGCCGAGCCGCTAGCAGGCATCTTGGCCTTGTCGACCTATCTGCCCAGCCCGGCTCTGCTGCGCGATGAGCTGAACTCGGACTGCCTTCGTACACCGATTTTCGCCGCCCATGGCAGCCATGACGATGTCGTGCCACCTAGCATGGGACGCGCCGCCTGCGACGTGGTCACCACCCTCGGTGGCCAGGTAGCCTGGCAGCAATACGCCATGGCCCATGCCGTCTGTATGGATGAACTCGACGACATCGGCACTTGGCTGCGCGCTCGCCTCTAACCCACGGAACATGTAAATGACAACGCTCCCACCCTGCCCAAGCTGCGGTTCTGCTTATACCTACGAGGATGGCAGCCAGCTGGTCTGCCCAGAGTGCGCGCATGAATGGTCAGCCACCGATAGCGCCGAAGCCGGTAACAGCGAACGCGTGATCAAAGACGCTAACGGCAATGTGCTGACGGACGGCGATACCGTCACCGTCATCAAAGATCTGAAGGTCAAAGGCTCATCGCTGGTGGTCAAAGTAGGCACCAAGGTGAAAAACATTCGCTTGGTCGATGGCGACCACGACATCGATTGCAAGATCGACGGCATCGGTGCCATGAAGCTGAAATCCGAGTTTGTGAAGAAGGCCTGAAACCCAATTAGGTTGGAATCACTCAAACCTTTACATTTGACACTGTTACATAGAACCGGTAAGTTCTCTTGTCGTGACGCTGTGGTCACGCTTATGAGAGTTCTTACCATGGGTACTAAAGCCGCACGCAAAGCCACGCCGGATGTCATTCAGATTAAACCGACCCGCATGGATTTCGCTTTCGATGCCAATACAGTGCCGGACCACTGGGCCTTCAATGACCCGTTCTGCACCCACTTCATGGGCACGCTATCCACCCTTTTTCCGGTTGGCGAACGTTTCTTCGTCGATTCCGTGCGCGCCTTGCGTGAGCATGCAGGTGAAAATGTCACCGCCAAAGACATCTCTGGTTTCATTGGCCAAGAAGCCATGCATTCGCTAGAGCATGTGAGCATGAACCACATGCTGGAAGCCAAGGGACTGCCCGCGCTGCGTGCCGAAAAGTTCACCCTCGGCCTACTCAACCTGGGTCGTCGCATCCTGACCAAGCGTCAGCAGCTGGCCGTGACCGTGGCGCTGGAGCACTTCACCGGCATCATCGCCAACCGCTTGCTCACCGATACCGACACCATGAACAATCTGTCTGATGAGATGCGCCCGATCTGGATGTGGCATGCCATCGAAGAAACCGAGCACAAGGCTGTTGCCTTCGATCTCTACAAGCAGGTGCCGGGCAACAACTATGCTGAACGCGCGGTGTTTCAGGTGCTGGCAACGGTCATCCTCGCTGCCGTGGTATCGGCCTTCCAGCTGCAGTTCATGGCGCGCGACAAGCAGTTGTTCAATCTGCGCAGCTGGGCTTTCGGCCTCAACAAGCTGTTCGGCCGCAACGGCATTCTGAGTAATCTAACCAGCGAATATCTGGACTTCTTCAAGCCGGACTTCCACCCTTGGGATCACGAGAACAGTGCACTCGTGGCCTACTGGCGTGAAAAGCTGGAGGGTGAGGTCGCGAAAGCGGCCTAATCCTCCAGGGTTAGCAAAAACGGCCAGCCTGTCCGGCGTAGGCCTGGCAGGTCAACCAGAGTCATACCCAGCCAGGCCGTTTCTGACAGAACACGGAATTCGTCCCGAACCCGTCGCCATGGAAAGGGCGCATCGCGCCCATAGCCACACACTAAGACCGGCTTTCCATCCAGCCACGATGCACCGAATTCGACACGCATGGGCAAACGCTCTTCCCCGCCCGCCAAAACATTAATTGCCTGATCTGCGCTGATGAAGCGCTTGCCCAGCCAACCCGGCAGGCCGCCCAGCCCTATCGCCGTCGGCGCACTCTGCCGTAACCAGAATGGCCCAACAAACGCGACGCGGCGAAAGCTGGGGATGGCTGCCGGCTGTGGTGCCGGCAGTGCCAGAAAGCGAGCACGCCAGGCACTCAGTGATGTGATAATTGCCATGACTTAATGCGCCGGCAGGAAGCGGCCGAAGCCCGGCTCATGACCCAGCTCTGGCATCACTTCACCGTCGCTGACCGCCGTCCGGCCGTTGATGAATACATGGCGGACCAGACCCGGATTGCGATTGACCAAACGCTGCAAGCCGAAATTCTCCATGTCGGCCCATGACACCTGCTGCAGGTCCTGATCAAAGCCGGCGGGATCCAGCACCACCAAATCGGCTCTATCACCCTCGCGGATATGCCCGGCATCAATGCCAAACCACTCGCCCTGCTCGCCGGTCAAGCGCCAGATCGCCTTCTCCAAGGTCATCACCGGTTGGCCGCGATCGGCAGCGCCCTTGATCAGCTTGAGAAAGCGCAGCGGCAGGTTGTAGAACGCCATGTTGCGGATGTGCGCGCCTGCGTCGGAAAAAGTAATGAGTGTGCGCGGGTCCTGCACCAGCTTGAGCAGCGTGGCTTCGCGATCATTGCCGACTGTGGTGTACCAGCGCAGCGCGCGACCGAACTCGACCACCAGATCCAGAAAGAGATCGACCACATGCACCGAGCGCTCACGCGCAATATCGGCAAAGTTTCGGCCGACCAACGAGCCGTCCGGGCATTCGAGCACAATGGCATCACCAAAGTCGCGCTGCCAGACGCGCGGGCTCAGCTTCTCGCCATAGAATTTGCGAAAGTTGCGGCGATAGGCTTCATCTTTTAGCAGCTCGTTGCGCTCGACCTGATTGCGCAGGTCCAGCGCCATTTCGCCGGCACCGAACTCCTCGAAGAACACCACGTCGATGCCATCGGCGTAGACCGTGAACGGCGTCGGCAGGAACTGCCAGCGGAAATTGCCGCCCAACGCATTAATTAAGCGCGAGACCATCTGCGCCATCGGCCGCACGGTGATGTTGCCTTTCAGCTCGATGAGCGCGATCAGCGTCATTTTCATGGGCCGGCGCAGCCAGCCCAGCGCGGCGCCAATATATTCAAATATCTGGAAAGGATTAGCCGCATTCGGTGCGCCCTGATGGACGCGACCGCGACGGCGCAGTATGCGATTGAGCCGGCGCATCTCGGCAAAGCGGGCATAGGTGCTGGGCAGGCTTTTCGACCACTCACGATCACCGTCAATCTTGTCCCATTTCAGGCGCATGGTGGACATACCCAAAAAGCCCGCATCAAGCGCATCTTCTAGCAGTCGCTCCATGTGTTGCAGTTCGGCTTCCGTCGGCTTTACGGCGCGATCAGTGGCACGGTGAAGTCCTAATGTGGCTACCCGTATGTCGCTGTGACCCAGAAAGGAAATGAGGTTAGGCCCAAGCGGCCTCGTCTTGATGTAATCGACCCATTCGCGAGCCGTTCGCCAAGTCTTGTGCTGCTTCAAAATAGGCAGCACCTTTTCGCGCGGCACAGTCTCTACCCGAGTAAAAATATCAGATGCATCCTCCGCATCACTGCAGACCATGCTCAGCGAGCAACTGCCTACCAGCACCGTGGTAACGCCATGGCGAACTGACTCAGACAAGCTAGGCGAGACAATCACCTCGGCATCATAGTGGGTGTGAGTATCGAGAAAGCCAGGCGTAATCCACAGACCCGTTGCGTCTATAACGCGAGTCGCCTGAGCCGCATCCAAAGTGTCAGCACTGACCTTAAACACGCGCCCATCTTTAATAGCAACATCGCTAATGGCTGACGGGCCACCCGTGCCATCAAAGTAGCGTCCACGTTGAATCAGCACATCGTAGCGAGTGGTCATATCCTGAGCTGCCTCTACTTATTGTTATCGTTAAGCATCGACAATACGGCTGAAAACCGGTCATGATTTGATAAATCGCGAGTCTTTCTGGCGAAAATAGCGTCATTGGAGCAGGAAATTGATGCGCTACCTTGCGCGCAGTGGCGGTTTACTCGGTTATGCCGAACTCGTTCGTCGCTATAGACATGACCCCAGAGCCCTACTCACCGATGTTGGCTTACCGATAGCTGCTCTGGAGAATCCGGACATATACCTGTCCTACCCTAAGTTGGCATGGCTATACGAACACACCGCACAAACCCTAGCTGAACCCGCGTTTGGCCTTTTATTGGGACGCCAACAGGGCTTAGAAGTGGTCGGGGCGCTGGGTGCTTGGTTATGCCGGCAGCGCACCATGGGAGAGGCGCTGCTTGGCTTGCAACGCAACCTCGGTTTTCATGCACGAGGCATACAAATACACAGTGAGATTACTGCTGAGGCAATTCAATTGGACTTGCAGTTAGCCTTTGCTGAGCAAGTGAACTGCCAACAAATGATGATGCTTAGCCTCACGCTGCTTGAACGCGGCATGAGCGATCTGCAACCCTCTCACCCTCCGCCAATCCGTGTCTGTATGAGCATGCCACGCCCAACTGCGGCCTTGGTTCGCACGCTGGAAGAGACCTTTCATTGTTCTCCGCAATTCGATGAGCCGACTAACTCGTTGAGCTACCCGCTGACATTGCTGGCGCAACCCGTCGGGGTAACTCCTCGTTTACAGTCTCGACTAGCGCAGCATTGGCGCGATGACTGGCAGCTGGCGCCCATCTCTATCAGCATGCAAGTAGATCGGAGTATTTCAGCGCTACTGCCAACGGGTGAATGTTCTCTAGAGGCGGTGGCGGGCTTAGTAGGCTTGCATCCAAGGACGTTGCAGGATCGGCTGAAGGCGGAACATACCCACTACGACGAGCGCTTGCGTGCCGTGCGATTTGAGCTGGCCTGCACACACCTTGCCGAGAGTGATATTGACCTAACACGGCTGGCACTTGACTTGGGCTATGCCGAATTGGCGGTGTTTAGTCGGGCGTTTAAAGCGTGGACCGGTCTGCCGCCTAGTCGCTGGCGACAGACTCGATGAGGGCACTCATCAACAGTGCCCGATTGCTTAGGCTTGCTTAGCGTTCACGATTAACGCATGCGTAATGCGCTCCCACACGCCAGGCGGCAGGTCGTGACCCATGCCCGGAATCATCACCAAACGCGCCTTGGGGATATTGCGCGCAATGGCTTTGCCGCAAGCAGGACGCACCAGCGGATCGGCTGTGCCGTGAATAACCACGGTGGGTTTATCAATACGACGCGTGAGCGGCTTCAGGCTACCGGTACCGATAATGGCGTTGAATTGACGCACCACACCGGCAGGATGATAGCTACGCGCATTCAGCTCGGTTGCCATGGCCACCAACTCATCCTGCGTGAACGGATACTTGGGGCTGCCGATGGTGCGCATGAACTTAGCGGAGTGAGCGATGATCTGTTCGCGCGTAGCGCCCTTGCCCGGTCCGGACATCAATGGCTTTAAGGCAGACGGCTTGGGCGGTGGCAAGAATGGCTGATTGGTACTGGAGAAAATGATGCCGACCGAGCGCACGCGCTGCGGATGCTTGGCCGCAAAGACCTGAGTAATCATGCCGCCCATGGATGCACCCACCACGTGGGCGCTAGGAATTTGCAAGAAATCGAGCAGACCACGCACGTCTTCCGCCATATCGTGCAGCGTATAAGGCACGGGGCTGGACAAGCCGAGTTGAGCGCGCAGAAAGCGCTTCCACACCGGGCCGGTGACTTTCAAATGCGACAGCTTGGTGGATAAACCAATGTCGCGGTTATCAAAGCGAACCACACGATAGCCCGCCTTCACCAGCTGCTCACAAAAGCCCAGTGGCCATAAGGTGAGCTGAGCACTCAGCCCCATAATCAGCAGAATGGTGGGATGCAGGACATCTCCCATATCTTCATAGGCCAGTTCAATACCATTAGCCTCGGCGATGCCACGACGAATTTCCATTTACTACTCCTTAATGCGCTACAGCGCCTTGAACCACAGGATAAGCCCAGCCACCCAAGGCTGTTTCGAGCGCCAGTGCCGCTGCTAGGGTCAGGTGATCGTTACCCTCTTTGGCAACCACCTGCACACCGGTGGGAACGCCCGCCGCGTTGAGGCCGGTCGGCACGGCCGTGACCGGTAAGGACAGGGCATTAAATACCGCGCAATTCACAAAGTTAAAGGGCGGCAACAAGGCCTTGTGGTGTTTAGGCGCCACCGTGGGATAGGTCGGTGTGATGAGCACACCGTCATCGCCGAGCAAATCTTCCAGTTGAGCCTTCAAGGTGAGGGCCTCTGCTCGCAATTTCGCGGTGCGCGCCGGGGTCAGCTCGGGCAGGCGCTCAAATAGCGCCAACACCACCAAGGGGAAGGTGTGATCCGAGCGCTTTAATGCCAACTTACCAAACTCTTTGAGCGCCGGTACAGGGCTGCGCGAACCAAACAAGTGGTCTGCAAACGTGTGCTCACTGCCAGCAGTAGCCAGCATAGCAGTCCACAAATCACGAGCTTTGGCCATTAACGGCAAGTGCACGGCCTCAACACGAGCGCCGCGAGCCATCAGGGCCTGAACGGCACGATCACGTGCGCTCATTTGATCGGCATCAGGCGAAATGGCTAGCTCACGAGCAAATTGCAGAACACGCAGGCGAGACACATCAACGTCGCCAACCGACTTCAACTGATCCGCGCCATCACCCGCCATAATTCGCAGCAGGGGCTCTAAATCTTCTGCGCGACGGCACAAGGGGCCTGTTGACAGGTGACGATCAATATTGCCGGAGGGGCCAGGAAATTGACCTTCATTTGGCACTAAACCCGGCGAGCACTTATGGCCAAAGACGCCATTAAAAAACGCCGGCATGCGAATTGAGCCACCCACATCCCCCCCTAAACCAAAGGGCGATGCGGCACTGCCAACAATCGCGCCCTCGCCACCCGAGGAACCGCCAACGGTACGCGAAGGGTCGTAGGGGTTGCGGCTTAAACCATAGACACGGTTATAGCTTTCCATCCACATACAGACTTCGGAGGTATTGGTCACACCCAGCGGAATTGCACCGGCTGCTCGCAGGCGCGCCACGGTAGGCGCATCCTCTGCGACCTTCAAGCCCACGCGGCTGACCAAACCCGAGGTATTGGGCATGCCTGCAAAATGGAAGCTTTCTTTGATGGTGCACGGTACGCCCAGAAAGGGTGGCAGCTGATCAAGCGTGCCCGCTGCGCGTGCCGCAGCAATTTCACGATCGGCATTCGCTGCTTCTACTCGGGCATCCGCAATACGCTCTACCACCACGGCATTAATGATAGGGTTAACCCGACGCAGGCGCTCAATATGCGCTTCTACTACCACGGCCGATGAGACTTCACCGGAGCGAATTCGAGCGGCTAATTGCGTTGCCGAGAGATGTAAAAGATCAGACATGGTCAATTGCCAGAATTAAAAGACGACCGACTTTGCCGTAGTCTGCGTCACGATGCAATAATCAACCCATTATTCCGCTGCCAGTGCGCCGATTTTTGACTTAAGCCAGCTCAGTCCATGTCGTCACCCACGCCCAACTCTCGCATCGCAACTGTCACGATCGACCTCGTGGATCGGATTGATGCCCTGCTGCCACAAACCCAATGTGGCCTGTGCAAAACGTCCGGCTGCCGTCCCTATGCCGAACAAATGGCTCAGGGCGAGGCCATCAATCATTGCGTACCCGGTGGCATCCCGACGATTCAGGC
>DDPD01000093.1 GCA_002342025.1 Moraxellaceae bacterium UBA2477
GTTTTACCCCGCCCCACCCCACCCCACAGATACAAGCCTTGAGCCGGGATTTTCTGCCGCTTAATTTCTCGCAAGCGCGCCGGGCCACGGACTTTTTTAGCCACATCAAAACGCTGCTGCAGCGCCGCATGAACCTCAGTCAATGCAATCACTGCTTCCGACTGTGCCGGATCAAATTGAAACTGACCACTCGCGATATCGCGCTCGTAACACTGCAATGGCGTCATGCTTAACGTTGCTCTTCACTGGCATTCATCAATTTTTCGCAGACTCGTTGAGCCCACCCCTTTAATACCGCCAACTGACCGTGGAAAAAGTGGCCCGCCCCGGGCACGGTAGTGATTCTGACACCCGCATCCGCTGCAAGCAGCCATTGTGCGATCGCCTGCGGATCGACCACTTCATCTGCATCACCGTAGATCACCTCCGTACCCTCGACGAGGGACGCTGCCGACAAGTCGAAGCGCGTGACCGGCGGCGCAACCAAACAGAGCCGTGGAAGCGGTGGCGGCTCAACCGTGCTATTCGACGCCAATGCGGTGTGTACACGCAACGCCACAAAAGCACCAAAGGAGAATCCCGCCAAGAGTCGCCAGGGCAATTGAAATTGCTGCTGTGCCCAGCGCATCACCACCAAGGCATCGTCCTGCTCACCCTGCCCGTGATCAAACTGACCCGTGCTAGCCCCAACGCCGCGAAAGTTAAATCGAATGGCCATTAAACGTTGATCACGGAACGTGCGCGCGAGCGTGGTGACAACCTTATTATCAAACGTTCCGCCCATTAAGGGGTGTGGGTGACAGACCATGGCCAAACCAACTGCTTGAACACTCGGTACGTGGATCGCTAACTCAATCACAGACGTAGCGGTTGTTAACAGCAGGTGATGCTCACCGGCCGCCAAAGTGGCTGGCAATAACGATTGTGACAAAACAACAATGGCCTCGGCCATGAGCACTCCTGTACGCTGCACTTTCAAACGAGTGCTGGCAGATGGTATAGATAGTGCCTAGCCGCGCCAATGCCAATTAGGTTTGAGCACGGCTGTTCAGGAGAAGCGTAAGATGGGTGTTTTGGTCTATTTGCTGATTTTTATCTTAGGTGCAGCGGCGGGCGTCGTATTCACTAAACGCCAAGCGCCTGATCGCCGAGTTCAAGAGCTCGAAATGCTGCTGCAAGACTTGCAAGCGCGCCATGATCGCTATCAGAGCGATGTAAGTGACCATTTCAGCGAAACCGCCGAGCTCGTTAATGAACTGACGCAGCGCTATCGGGAAGTGCACCAGCACTTAATTCAAGGGGCACAATTACTGTGCGATGACCCGAAACGAAGCAAAGACTCAAATCCAGCTAACGCATTTACCAGCATCAGTACGCCCGAAGCTCGCGAACCCCACACTTATGATCAGTATGCGGACAGCGAACTGATCGGCTACGAGCCCCCCCGCGACTACGCAACCAAAAGTCCACAAGATAAGGGCACGCTAGATGAGCGCTTCGGCTTTAAATAAGCCGATTTACTGGTCGCTGTTCATTTGAGACTAACGGATGCTGTTGCAAAGGATGAACAGCCTTACTTTTAGCAGGTCTTTCCGCTACACTTTTCAACCGAATTTCGTGCTTTCCCCAATTGGCATGCCGTGTGCTTCGGTGACGGCAGCCCATTGGGGCAGCATTCCGCCGCCCCCGTAGAGGACACACCCCGTGCTCGAAGCCTACCGTCAACATGTTGCCGAACGCGCCGCTCTCGGCGTTCCCCCGAAGCCCCTGGATGAAGCTCAGGTTGCCTCGCTGGTTGAATTACTGAAAAACCCACCTAAGGGCGAAGAAGCTTTCCTCGTTGATTTGCTCGAAAATCGCATTCCGCCAGGCGTGGACCAAGCCGCTTATGTAAAAGCTGCATTCTTGGCTGCCGTCACGAAAGGCGAAGCCAGTTCCCCGCTAGTGACCAAAGAGCGCGCGATCTACCTGCTCGGCACCATGCTCGGCGGCTACAACGTAGAGCCGCTGGTTGCAGCCTTAGATGATGCAGCCCTAGCCGCTACCGCCGCTGAAGCCCTAAAGAAAACACTGCTCGTGTTCGATGCTTTCCACGACGTAGAAGAAAAAGCCAAGGCCGGTAATGCTTTTGCCAAAGCAGTCCTGCAGTCCTGGGCCGATGCAGAGTGGTTCACCAGCCGTCCGGAAGTCGCTCGCGAAATCAAGGTCACGGTGTTCAAAGTCACCGGCGAAACCAACACAGACGATTTGTCGCCAGCCCAAGATGCGTGGAGCCGTCCAGACATTCCATTGCACGCTAACGCCATGCTGAAAAACGTGCGCGATGGCATCAACCCTGACAAACCAGGCGAAATCGGTCCAATCAAGCAGCTCGAAGCTCTTAAGGCTAAGGGCAACATCGTGGCTTACGTTGGCGACGTAGTGGGTACGGGCTCCAGCCGTAAGTCCGCCACCAACTCGGTGCTGTGGTTCACTGGCGACGACCTACCGCACATCCCGAACAAGCGTGACGGTGGTGTTTGCATCGGCTCCAAAATCGCCCCTATCTTCTTCAACACCATGGAAGATGCTGGAGCACTGCCGATTGAGCTCGATGTTGGCCAGATGAACATGGGCGATGAAATCGTCCTGCACATCAACCACGAATCCGCCGAAGTTACCGCCACCAAGAACGGAGCCGAAATTGCCAAGGCTCCGCTGAAGACACCCGTACTGCTCGACGAAGTACGTGCCGGTGGCCGTATCAACTTGATCATTGGCCGTGGCCTGACTAAGAAAGCTCGTGAAGCACTGGGTCTGGCACCATCCACTCTGTTCCGTACACCGGTTCAACCTGCAGACACAGGCAAAGGTTTCACCCAGGCTCAGAAAATGGTCGGCCGCGCCTGCGGTCTGCCTGAAGGCCAAGGTGTGCGTCCCGGCACCTACTGCGAACCGCACATGACCACCGTCGGCTCCCAGGACACCACCGGCCCGATGACCCGCGACGAGCTGAAAGACTTGGCTTGCTTGGGCTTCTCTGCCGACCTCGTCATGCAGTCGTTCTGCCACACTGCCGCTTATCCAAAGCCCGTCGACGTGAAGACTCACCACACGCTGCCGGACTTCATCATGAACCGTGGCGGCGTTTCGCTGCGTCCCGGTGACGGCATCATCCACTCCTGGCTGAACCGCATGCTGCTGCCCGACACCGTCGGCACCGGCGGCGATTCGCACACCCGTTTCCCTATCGGCATTTCCTTCCCAGCCGGTTCCGGCCTGGTCGCCTTTGCCGCTGCCACTGGCGTCATGCCGCTGGACATGCCGGAATCGGTGCTGGTCCGCTTTAAGGGCAAGATGCAGCCTGGCATCACCCTGCGTGACCTCGTGCATGCCATTCCTTACGCTGCCATCCAACGTGGTGAACTGACCATCGAAAAGAAGGGCAAGAAGAACGTCTTCAACGGCCGCATCCTGGAAATTGAAGGCCTCGAAGATCTGACGGTTGAGCAGGCATTCGAATTGTCCGACGCGTCGGCTGAACGTTCTGCTGCCGGTTGCTCGATCACCCTCAGCGAGAAGTCGGTTGCCGAGTACCTGACCTCAAACATCACCATGTTGAAGTGGATGATCTCGAACGGCTACGGCGATGCCCGCACCATGGCTCGTCGTATTGTTGCCATGGAGAAGTGGCTGGCTAACCCATCGTTGTTGCGCGCCGACAAAGATGCCGAATACGCCACCATCTATGAGATCGACCTGAACGAGATCAAAGAACCGATCCTGTGCTGCCCGAACGATCCAGACGATGCCAAGCCACTGTCGCAAGTGGCTGGCGCCAAGATCGATGAAGTGTTTATCGGTTCGTGCATGACCAACATTGGTCACTTCCGTGCTGCCGGCAAGCTGCTCGACAAGGTAGAGGGCGGCTCGCTCGCTACTCGCCTGTGGCTGGCTCCGCCGACCCGTATGGATGAGCATCAGCTCATGGAAGAAGGCTATTACAACATCTATGGCCGCGCCGGTGCCCGCACCGAAATGCCAGGCTGCTCGCTGTGCATGGGTAACCAAGCTCGCGTCGCGCCGAACACCACCTGCGTTTCCACGTCGACACGTAACTTCCCGAACCGTCTCGGTCAGGGCGCTGATGTTTATCTGGCCTCGGCTGAGCTCGCCTCGGTTGCCGCGGTGATGGGCAAGCTGCCAACCGTAGCCGAGTACATGGAGTACGCGGGCAAGCTCGATGCCATGTCTGCCGACATCTACCGTTACTTGAACTTCGATAAGATGAGCGAGTACACGGATCAGGCCGACAAGATCAACATGGCTCAGCTGACCTGATCTCGTTGAACTGATGTGCGAAAAGCCCGGACTTGCTCCGGGCTTTTTTATGCGCTTTAACGACGGTCTGGCGCTGAGGGTGAAGGGTGCTGGAAAACGCTGTGAGCCCATCCCTGGGCGCTCTTCTCGGCTTAGCCAGCCGCTACCAAACATGCGTTCAAGCTGGCTCAGGGACAGACTTGAGCTGTGCTTTGATGTTTTTCTGGTATTGGCTCAGGAAGCTGGGATTGCTTTCGGCACCTTGATATAGCGCGGCCAAGTCGGTTTGCATGCGCAGGAAAAGGTGGGCAGTCATGCTGGCATCGGCAAGGGCTCGGTGGTGACGACCATCGACGGGGATGTTGTGCAGATCTACAAGGGTGACAAGTTTGTGGTTAATGGACCACGGGTAAAGACGGCGGGCAATGAGGACCGTGCAGAGGAAATCGTGCTGATGAGGTCGATCAATTCGCGATAGTTCGTGCTGCCAGAATTTACGGTCGAAGCTGGCGTTGTGGGCAACCAAGGTGGCATCACCGACAAACTCAGCAACTTCAGCCATCACCCGCTCAGGCGCGGGGGCTCCGCGAATCATCATGGGCGTAATGCCGGTGAGCGAGGTAATGAATCCTGGCACGCGTACGCCGGGATTCATCAAGCTCTGCCACGTATCAACAATCTGATGATCTTGCACCAGCACCGCCGCCACCTCTAACGCCCGTCCACCTTGGTCGGGCATAAGGCCGTTGGTTTCAAAATCAATGACAGCGTAGCGCGTCATGCGATTACAGCTTAGGTCGATTCGATACCCGTAATCAGCCACGGATTTTCGGCCTTGGAGCCATCACGTTCGAGGTGCCACACATCGGTGAAGTCTTCTTCCACACCTTCCACGACATCACGATAGCGGCCGCTGAATCGAATACTGACTTCGGCGAGACCAAATTTTTCATCGGCACGAACCAGCTCAGAATCCACACGAATGACTTCGGTGTGTTGAGCACCGGACAAGCTGGCGCGCTCGGCGACCAACTCGGCGTACAACGCAGGCGTCGCATACTCTTCGATTTTGGCTAGATCATTCTGGTTCCAGGCGTCTTGCAACGTACGGAAATGCTCTTTTGCACCATCCAGAAAAGCGGGTGTATCGAAGCCCAAGGGCAGCGTCATAGGCACAGCATCGCTGCCTGCACTCACCGGGCTGCTGCTCACAAAATTATCGCGACGATTGCCAAAGACGGGAGGCGTCGTGTTCGGCGCGCCCGCGTAGGCAGGCTGTGGCGCACGCGTAGCGGCTCCAGCAGGCGCACTGCCTTGCCGCAGCAAACGGAAAATTTTGAAGGCAACAAAGGCCAGCGCCGCCGCAATCAGGATGTCCATAAACTGCAGGCCTTCGAACGCACCGCCTGCGAAGAGAGCTGCAAACAGGCCACCGACCAGTAAGCCACCTAACAGGCCGCCCATCATACCTTTGCCTGCGGCCTTAGCCGGCTGCGCGGCTGACTGTGCGGCTGCCTGCTGTCGCTGGGCTGGGGCGTCAGCACTGGACTTGCTTGGCTGAGAAGGCGTGGTTTGATACGTACGGCCAAATGACTTGCCGCCACCAAAACGCTTGGCATGCGCCACTTCCGTGGTCAGCGTAAACGCCAACATAATCGCAAAAACTGCCCACAAATTTTTCATGATTTATCTCTCTGGAAAAGTCAGACGCGTAACGCGATAGCAAGCTTACCCTAGTGGCGAATGAACGCGATGCTTCAGCCGGCGATATTTCGCAGGCTGAAGCATCGCCAATCCAGCCTTAACTCACTTGGAACTTACCCGAGCCCGGTAAGCTCTCGACCAACTCCGGGCCCATCAGCATCGCTGGCGTGTAGCTGCCACCCGTGGGTTGATTATTGAGCAGCCAGGTCACCACCGCTAACGCCCCATCAACCGTCAGGCTGTAGACGTTATTCGTGCGAATACGCACCGTCCGCGTGATGCCTGCCGCATTACGCGCCTCGCCCCACACATACGTCGGCTGAGCCGTTCGCGTGGCCAGATCGGGGCCTTTAACGCGCAGATCAATCTGGCGCTTGAGAAAGTTTTGTACGAAGGCCAGGCCAAAGATGGATTTGCCTAAGTTCATGACCTTGGCGCCGTAAATGGCCGACTTTGGCAAGGGAATCCACGCGTCAATGTTGGCGATGCCGGTGGTGTAAAACGCAGTAGAAACATCACCCCACGGGATAGACATGGCCGTGCGAGGCCCGCGACCGAAGTCAATGTCGCGATGCTTGCTGCCCATAGGCACATTCACGAGCCGCCCGTCGCGGCGCTCGATACTGCCCTTTGACAGCCCTTCCAGCAGTGTTTTTGATGTGCCAGGCGAAGGGCCCGTCGGCGACTGGAAGCCCAACGACAGATACTCTGCATCCGGCAGTAGCTGCTTCAATTTGGCAGCTACACAGTCCGTGGGAATGACATCAAAGCCCACGCCTGGGCAAAGCACAACATTGGCCTCGCGAGCCCGCGCGGTCAGCAAATGTATATGCTCGAACACGGCAACTTCACCGGTAATATCCAAGTAGTGCGCGCCAACAGCGAGGCAGCCTTCGACCATCGGTGCACTGGTGGCTGAGAACGGACCCGCGCAATGCATCACCAGATCGATCGCCGCCAGCCCGGCTTTCACGGTGTCCGGCTGGTCGAGACCAAAAGCCCGGTAATCGAGACCTAGCTCCGTGGCTAATGTCTGCAGTTTTCCTGCGCTGCGTCCAGCAAGTACCGGACGCAAGCCCTGCGCTACCGCCTGACGAGCAATCAGCTCGCCGGTATAGCCGTTGGCGCCGTAAATCATCCACGATTGCGCCGCCATATCAGACCTCATGCACAAAGAGTTCACGCTCGAAGCGTACTTGAGGCCAGAACACGCCATCATCGGCACGCTCGCCCGCACCAACGACCATGACCGGGAAAGCGGCGTCGTCTAGTTTAAGTAACTTACGTACGCGGACCTCATCGAAGCCTTCCATCATGCACGTGTCATAGCCATGAGCGCGGAAGGCCAGCACCAAGTTCTCACAAGCCAGAGCCGTACTTTTGGCAGCCCAGAGCTGAACTTCCGAACTGGTGTATGGACCACGAGGCACAGGAGCCACCAGACCGCCCACCGCAAACGCGGCTTTCTTCACCATGGCGAAGCTGTTCAGCGGGCCCGGGGCGTAGTTATAGGGAATGAGCTGGTAATAACGCTTCACCAACGTCGGTACATCCGGCATGGGCCATTCACGCAGCATTTTGCGCGAGAACTCTTCAACACGATCGGTGCGCGCAACGCAAACAATCAGCTCAGAGGCCGTTTTTGCGGCGAGCTGACTCATGCAAGCCTTAACCAGCTTGGCTTTTTTGGCCGGCGTGCGCACAACATAGAACTCCCAGGGCTGTAGCCCTGAAGAACACGGGGCCAGCAGGGCCATATCCAAGCAATCGTCCACAACCGCCTGAGGAATGGGCTTGCTGGTGAACTTACGCACCGAGCGGCGGCTCATCACCACCTTTCGGAACTCTTCGACATCTATATGTTCAGGGGCCGGCTCATGGTAGCGGTCTTTACCATTGATGCTAATGGTGCTGGCTTGGGGTGAGTTCGACATGCTGTTTAGCTCCTGAAGAAAATGGCGCTCAGTCTATAGTGAGTTCAGTGTGCGCACCAAATGTCACCTTGAGCGTTAGAGCTAGCACAACCCACTAGAAAGAAAACTGCTATGAATATTATTCGAAGTGCTTCACTTTCCCTTTTGCTCGGTATTGCCACCCCGGTGTCTCTGGCATTAATTAGCCCCGTAGCGGCTGCGGCCAGCGCTGAAGACCTGAACCGTTCAGCCACCCAGGCACTCGACAAACTTTATCGCAGCAACCCGGTTGCCGCGGCGATGGGCAAGCAAGCCAGTGGTATTTTGGTGTTTCCCAATGTGGTTAAAGCCGGCCTGATCTTTGGCGGCAGCTATGGCGAAGGCGTGTTGCTTAAAAATGGCGCCGCCAGTGGCTACTTCAATTCCGTTTCCGCATCTTGGGGGCTGCAAGCAGGCGCTCAATCGTTTGGTTATGTGCTGTTTCTCATGAATGAGAAATCGCTGCGATACCTGGAAACCAGCCAGGGCTGGGAAGTCGGCGTGGGACCAAATGTGGTTGTCGTGAATGAGGGTGTCGCAAAAAGCCTGACATCAACCACGCTCACCGGCGATACCTATGCATTCACCTTCGATCAACAAGGCCTGATGGCTAGCCTGAGTATCGAAGGCAGTAAAATTACACCGATTAAGCGTTAATCCGGAAATGGCCTGCTTGCCAGGCCATTTTTAAAACCTTTACATCACAGACTGTCATATTCGTGATAGCCTCTCGCTAAATCCATTGTCGACCTTAGTCGGCAGCAGCGAGGGGAGCCCCTAGTGACGATTCCACATTACGACGTTGCCATTATTGGTAGCGGCTTTTCCGGCCTAGGCATGGGCATTTTCTTGAAAAAAGCCGGCCGTAGCGACTTCATCATCCTTGAAAAGGCAGCCGACATCGGCGGCACCTGGCGCGACAACCACTATCCTGGTGCGGCCTGTGATGTGCCTTCGCATATGTATTCGTTCTCCTTCGAGCAAAATCCCGATTGGTCGCGCTTTTACTCTGGCCAAGCAGAAATTCTCGCCTACATGAAGAAGTGCGCGAACAAATATGACTTGATGCCGCACTTCCGGGGCAACAGTGAGCTCATTGAGTCGCGCTGGGTTGAAGCCAAAAAGCACTGGCAGCTCACCACAGGTAACGGCGATCAATACACGGCTCGCGTGGTCGTGTCCGGCATTGGCGGCCTAAGCCGTCCCGCATTGCCGAATGTAAAAGGCCTCGATGGTTTCGAAGGCGCGATGTTCCATTCCGCCCAGTGGAATCATGATTTCGACCTCACTGGCAAGCGCGTTGCCGTTATTGGTACTGGCGCCAGCGCCATTCAATTCGTGCCGCAAATCGCCCCCAAGGTCGACAAGCTGGTGCTGTTCCAGCGCACGCCACCTTGGTTAGTGCCAAAGCCCGACGGCCTGATGCACGATAACGTGAAGAAACTATTTAAGTTCATTCCAAGCTCGCAGCGTTTATTCCGTGCCAGCATTTATTGGCAAGCCGAAGGCTTCGCGTTGGGCTTTGTTAACCCCAAGCTCATGGTCGTGATTGAGAAATTGGCACGCTGGCACCTGGCCAACCAAGTCAAAGACCCCGTTCTGCGAGAGAAACTCACGCCCACCTACACCATCGGTTGCAAACGCGTACTGTTCTCCAACAACTACTACCCCGCATTAGCGCGAGACAATGTTGACGTTGTTGCGGCTGGTGTTAAAGAAGTGCGCGCCCATAGCGTAATTGACAGCAACGGCGTTGAGCATGAAGTTGATGCCATCATTTGCGGCACCGGCTTTGATGTGGCCGACCCGCTGGGTCCATTAAAAATTTACGGTCGTAGTGGCGTTGAAACCCGTGAAACGACGGGCGGCATGAGCGCCTACCTCGGCACCACACTGAAAGACCTACCGAACTTGTTCATGTTGCTTGGACCCAATACCGCGCTGGGTCACAACTCAATCATTTTCATGATTGAGCAGCAAATTAAGTACGTCATTGCCTGCTTGGAAGAGATGGACCGCCAGCAAGCCAACGTCATTGAAGTTAAGGCGGCGGCTGAGGCGGCCTACAATGACAAAATCCAGGCCGAACTGCAGAAAATGGTGTGGAGCGAAGGTGGCTGCAAGAGCTGGTATATCGACAATGAAACCGGCCGTAACTTCACCATTTGGCCCGGCTTTACTTGGAAGTACTGGATGAAAATGCGCAAACCGAACTTCAGAAATTTCATTTTCAGTCGGGCTTAAGAAAAAAGCCCGAGCTCGGCATCACGCACGAGCTCGGGCAAAAACCCATGATCCATTAAGCAACCTCACCGCCCCCGCGTAATTTCTCTAATCTTGTCGATATAACGCGGCATCATGCCTATATCTTCGTAAATATCTTCGCCTTCTTCGACACGTATCACTTTGTTTCCCTGCTCATAGGGAATCTTTGATTCCAGCTCGAACAGTCCGTGGTGAATAATACTCGCCACAATTTCTTGCTCGCTCAGACCAAAGACTGCAGCCAAGGCCTTCACCTTAACCATGTCGGTGTCATACAGGCTAATGGTGCGAGTCACCTTCTGCCGCTGCGATAGCTGCCGCGCAGTCCAGTCTTTCAGCAGATCATTGAAGGTATTCGGCGTCACGACAGGCCTCCGATTTCAACAACCCGACACTCGTCAGGTCAAATAAGACCATACGCCAGTATTCATGCAACGCACACTACCTCTCGTCTGGCGCTGATTGGCGTCAACCAAAACGAGCGACCAGTGGTAAGTGATGAGATTAGAGCATGCGCAGTGGCGGCTCACCCATGCGCTCGATCTGCATTTGCAGCTCGCCGATATGGGTTTGCCAGTAGTTCGGGGTGTCGAACCATGGAAAAGCGGCCGGAAATGCAGGGTCTTCCCAACGTAATGCCAGCCAACCGGCATAATGAATCATGCGTAAGCTACGCAATGCCTCTATACAGGCCAACTCACGAGCGTCGAAATCGCAAAACATCTGATACCCGTCCAGCAATTCGGCTAGTTGTAGCTCCTGCTCAGGTCGCGAGCCGCTCAATAACATCCATATGTCTTGCACCGCTGGAGCAGACTGGCAGTCGTCGAAATCAAGCAGCCACGGGCCGTCGTCACGCGTCCAAAGGATGTTGCCCGGATGGGTGTCTCCTTGCGTGCGAATATGACGCAACTGGCCTAGGCCGCTGGCCTGAATTAAGGCCTGCAACTGCTGGATCACCATGCGATAGGCCGCCAGCAAATGTGCTGGCAGGCGAGCTTCGACCCGACACACGGGCTGCGTCAGGTAACGCTCAATATCGAGTACTGGGCGATGGCTGAATGCCTGCTGGCGTCCAATCTGATGCACTCGCCCAAGCAACATACCCACCCGGTGCAATTGATCGAGGTCGCCAGCCTCCAGTCCCTGCCCGCCCTTACGCAAAAACAGCGCAAAGCGGTAATCGCCATACCCAAACAGCGTTTCACCATCGTCATTGGCAATGGGCGCGATGACCGGAAGCTCGGCAGCCGCCAGCTCCCGCGTGAAACTGTGTTCTTCGCGGATTTGCGCGTCGCTCCAGCGACCGGGACGATAAAACTTGGCTACTAGCGGCAGCTCATCTTCAATGCCGACCTGATAGACACGGTTCTCATAGCTGTTCAGCGCAAACACGCGGGCATCTGACAGACGCCCCGTATGCTCGATGGCATCGATCACCAGGTCCGGCGACAGCCGAGCGTAGTCGCTAAAGGATTGCCCGGCGTGATCTTGCGTCATGAGTGTCGCATCAGAAAATGAATATCCACGCCATGAGGCCGCCCAAAATGAGCCACTTCAGTACGTAATAAAGCGTGCGATTGGTCTTTTTCAGGGCTTTGGCGCGCAAGCGCACTTGATACAAATAGCGAAACGCCTGATTGATCCCACCGGTCTTATCACCTTCCGTATTGGGCGAACTTGCCGCCGTCATTACATGGCGCGAGAACCAGCCATTGAAGGCTTGCGCCCAGCGTGCGGTCATCGGCCGCTCAATATCACAGAGCAAGATAATACGATTCTGATCCGTGCCATTTTCAGCGTAGTGAATGTAGGTCTCATCAAACATCACCCCCTGACCGTCGCGCCAGCTGTAGCGCTCACCGTCAACATCAATAAAGCAACGATCATCATTAGGTGTAATTAGTCCCAGGTGGTAACGCAAGGATCCGGCATACGGGTCACGATGACGCACCAGACGGCTGCCCGGCGGTAACTCGGTAAACATTGCAGCCTTGACCGAGTCGAGACTACGCACCAAGGCCGTGGTTTTCGGGCAGAGCTCGGCGGCAGACGGATGGCCATCCTCGTACCACTTTAAATAGAAACGCTTCCAGCCCACTTTGAAAAAGGAATTAAAGCCGGCATCGTTATATTCTGCCGAAACCTTGATCAGGCCTTTATCCGCCAGCGCCTGGGCTTCATCGCGAATGGTTTCCCAGTTCGCCTCCAGCACCTTTAGATCGGAAAAATGATCGCTCGACAGATACGGCGTGGTAGGCACTTTCGACCACCAGTACATGATGACGTTAATGGGGGCCATCAACGTGGAATGATCAAAGAATTGGCGTGAAAGCTTATGCTTAACCTTGCCCCGTCGCTGCACATACAGTGCAGAAGCAATGAACACCGCTAAAATTATCCACTTCAACATTTATTAACACCTCAGCCGGCACGATTCGCCCAGCGCTATCAATGGGTATTACCACATCAAATCATCGGGGATCTGATAGTCGGCATAAGGATCATCATCTGCCACGGCACTGGCCTGGCGCGTATTCAGCAGCACAATCGGCGAAGGGTCTCGCTGCTGAATTTTCTCTGCAATCGCAGTAGGCACCAGCTCGTATTGACTATCCAAGGTAACAATCGCTATTTGACCGTGAATGAGCTGATACTGCTGCGGCTCGCTGACTAAGAGCTTTTTCACCTTACGCTCGTGGGTGAATTGATAGCTCAATTCGCCGTCTTTACGCTCAATACGATGCGCCTCAATTAGCTGGCGAATCTGCGCGGCGACCGCTTTCTGTTCTTGTTGAAGGACAAATTGCCGGCTGGCCTCGCGGTCCTTTTCAACCTGAGCTTCGCGGGCTTTTTGCACCGCTAACGCAGCACTTTCGCCCTCGTGTTTGCCCTTGGCCGCTTGGCGTTTGGCATGATCGGCCTGACGTGCTCGCTTGTTATCGGCAAGTCCCGCTTTTAGCAGCTGATCCTTTAACGAAATAGCCACCGCTTACACTCCGTGCGTCGCCAAGACCGCTTCAATACGGCCTGAGGCATAAAAGGGCAGGAGCTGGCGACGAATAATGCCGTCTAAAAGTCCCTGCTCATGCAAGGTCGCCAAAATTGGCGGAGCAAAGCGTACGATTTCGCGCAGGATCATCTCGCGCGTTACCCCGACCTCTTCAAGAATAAAGGCCAAGGAGCTTTCGCCATATTTATCGAAGAAAGCATCCACACCCACGTCAATAACGGCCTGGTAGTACGGCGTTTTGCGTAACTCACTGCGCCAGTATTCGTAGCCAATCACAAAGCATTCTTCTAGCGTTTCCGCTGTGACGAATCGGCGCAAAGCGCTTGCCGGTTGGTGCTTAATTTCAGCCCAGAAGTCCAACGCAATGCGCTGCAAGGCTTTATCGTTGAGACGCTCGAGTAAGGCTTTTTCGCTGCTGCGCAGGGTCGCCTGCGTACTTTTGTGAACATAGGTTTGCAGGCCTTCATCCAGCTTCTTCTCCAAGTCTGGCGACGCTTTACTGAGCATGGATTTGCCAAAGCCCATCAGCGCCGATGCGCCAGGAATATTTTTTGCCGCCTCGTTGCCCTGTGCCAAATAGCCCTTAATGCCCCGCAGAATTAAATCGCCGGCCATGTCGGCCAAGACCGGATTACCCAGTACCTCATGAATAACGCGCTCACGAACTTCGCGCATCTCCACGGCTTTAGCAACGATTTCACGCACTTGCTGATCAGAAATGACATCAATGAGCCGCGTTGTTTCCTGCATGGGATGCGCATGCAGCATGCGCGCAATATCGCCAACCAGCTCGGGAATACCGCCAGCCATGGGCATCTCTACGGCATAGGCGTGCACCGTCGACTTAATCATGTCGCGGGTCACGACGGCATTGAGGGTCAGCAAGCTGGCATTAGCAAGATCCGCGTCCAGCTCATGGGTTAGGTGCGGGATCAAACCATCGCCGGTTAACAGCGCATGGCTATGTTGCACATGCGCTTCAAAGAGTGCGGCAACAACAGGGTGGGTCAAAGTCGTCATAGCAAACTCCGTGCACTTAGCGCGCGTAGGTCTGGTCTAAATAGGCAAGGATATCTTCCGACTCGAACAGCGCCGCGCCTGTATTGGCATCCTCTAAATAAGGCACTTGCACGCGGCCATATTGCTGCAAAAAGGCTTCGCGCTTACCGCCAACCATCGGCACATACGGCCCTGATTTTACTCGGCGTACCGCCGGGCCTACATCCGCCCACTGCTCTTTACCTAAGTTGTAGAGGGTATAGGGCAGCTCGAGCTCACAGAGACGCTCTCGCACCAAGCGCGAATAGGGGCTGGACTCAAAGCTCCACAGCGCCAAGGGCTGTGCTGGGGCTTGGGAAGGCTTAGCCTTCAATCCCTTCAGGCCTCGAGCCACTGTAGCCACATAGCTGCCACCCTTTTGCAGGGCCGACGCACGATAGCGTGGCGGGGTTTCGCCCCGACCATAGGCTTTAAACAAATAGGCAATGATGTCGGCCGACTCATACAACACAACACCACTATTGCTATCCACCAAGAGCGGGAACTGTTGCTTTCCACCCAACCGCTCGGCCTCTAAGCGAAAACGTGTGCCACCTTTGGGGCAAGGGCGAATGTCAATATCCAACTGCAGCGCGGTGCAGGCTTCACGCACCAGTCGGCAGTAGGGCGAGGCTTCAATATCAAAGAGAATGGGGCGTTCAGCAGGCTGCTTGCGTTGCTTGAACACGGAAGAACCACGCCAGGCCGCAAACGTTGATGCAAATACTGAGCTTACGACCTGTAATTGATGACTAAACGACATAACACGCTCCTCAAAAAATGGCGTTATTTGAATGCCGCAGACTCTGCCACAAACCATTGCAATTGTCCGAAATGGCCGCGCATTTCTTCAATTGGGTCAGTGTTTTAAGCCCCAGCTAGGCTATATTTCGCGGCAATTGCATTCCATGCCGTGCCGTCAGGAGGTTACCGTGAATATTAATGATCTGACACAGAACATTCGCCAGCGTGTGCGTGAACAGACCGCCACCTTGAATCAATCCTCGCAGCGTGTTCGGGCACGCGCCGAAGTCGCGCTCACCAATGCCAGCGACCGATTTTTTCGCGCCGACAAACTCACGCTAGCTGACCAAACGCCCTTTCGGGTGCTCTTCGATGACGGCCTCATCAAGCTGCGTTATTACTTACCGTTGAATGAAGAACGCATTCCCGTTGACGGGGAAACCCTGCAAGTCGAGAAACGCCGTCACCGTGTGCCGGTGGTCATTGTGCCGCCTCTGGCCGTGAAAATGAGTATCTATGACTTATTTCCTGACCGCAGTCTGGTGAAGTACCTGTTGGCGCGGGGTTATGAGGTCTATCTCATTGATTGGGGCGTACCCGGGCGCAAGCACACCCACTTCAACTTAAATACCTACATCAGCGAATTCATGCCGCAGTTTTTGCAACGCATTCGTGCCCATGCCGGGGTTGAGGACTTAAGCCTACATGGCTGGAGCCTAGGTGGCGTATTCACGCTGGGCTATAGCGCACTCAGTCGTGACCCCCACATTCGCAACATCGTAATTGTGGGCACACCGATTGACGGTCATGCCTCTGGGGCCATTGGCAAAATGTATCAACAGCTGGCCAAGCAGACGAACTGGGTTCGTAAAAACACCAGTTTCCGAGTGCATAACATCAACCCGAACTGGCTACACACGCCGGGCTGGGCCAATGTGCTGGCCTTTAAAATGCTCAGCCCTGTGGGCTCCATCATGGGCTATTGGGACTTACTCAAGCAGCTTGGCGATCGCGAGTATGTGGTCAACCATGCCACCAACGGCGCTTTCCTAGACAACATGGTGGCCTACCCTGGCGGCATTGTTCAGGACATGCTGATTCGCGTGTGGATCGACAATGATTTGGCCGACGGTCTGATGACCATTGGCGAGAAGACCGCAGACCTCCTGCAAATCAAAGCCTCCTTACTTGCCTTCGCTGGCAAGAGCGACACCATGGTCACCGCCGATGCCGTTCGGCCCTTGCTCGGGCTCGTGGGCAGTAGCGACAGCCGCTTTGAGCACATTTCGGGTGGCCACATGGGCATCTTGGCCGGTAGCAAAGCGCCAAAGGAAGCTTGGCGCCTGATGGCCAATTGGTTGAGCGAACGCTCCGCATAGTCAGCTTTGCTGATATACAAAATCAAATATTTACGTTGGCACTGATATAGGCTGCCCGTTAAGATTACTCCATACCTTGCTAATGCTGCCTGAGCGGGCAGCTTACTTTAGAGAAACCACATGTCTACGATCGGCCAAGAGACCATCCTCAGCGTACACCACTGGAATGACACGCTTTTTAGCTTCACGGCCACACGTGATCCTGCCTTGCGCTTTCACAATGGTCATTTCGTGATGATTGGCTTGGAGACCGAAGGCAAGCCATTGATGCGCGCCTACTCGATTGTTAGCGCGAACTATGAAGAGCACCTGGAGTTCTTCAGCATCAAAGTGCAAGACGGTCCGTTAACGTCGAAACTGCAGCATTTGAAACCCGGCGACAAGCTGATGGTCAGCCGCAAGCCCACGGGCACACTGATCATGGACAACCTGCTGCCGGGCAAAACGCTTTATATGCTGTCCACCGGCACGGGGCTGGCGCCGTTCATGAGCATCATCAAAGATCCGGAAGTTTACGAACGTTACGATCACGTGGTGCTCTGCCACGGCGTGCGCCAAGTCAGCGAGCTGGCTTACAGCGAATACATCAGCGAAAAAATTCACGACAATGAGTTCTTTGGCGCTGAAGCTCGCGAAAAGCTGATTTATTACCCCACGGTCACCCGTGAAGCCTTCCGCAATCAAGGTCGTCTCACCGACCTCATTGAGAGTGGCAAGCTGTTTTCCGATATCGGCCTGCCGCCACTCAATCCTGAAACGGATCGAGTCATGATGTGCGGCAGCCCGAGCATGTTGAAAGACTTAGTGGCCATGCTGGAGGCGCGCGGCTTTACAGAGTCCCGCCACGGCCAACAGGCTCACTACGTGATTGAGCGGGCGTTTGTAGAGAAATAAACCGACGAGTTTAAGTCATCTTTACACCAGCAAGCGTCGGATATCCGCTAACAGCACGGCCAGTCGGGTCGTGAAGCGAGCTGCCGCTGCGCCATCGATCACACGGTGATCGTAGGACAGTGACAAGGGCAACATCAGCTTAGGCATAAAGCCCTGGCCATCCCACACCGGCTGCTGACTGGCTCGTGACAGCCCGAGAATGGCAACCTCGGGCCAGTTCACCAGCGGCGTGAACGCCGTTCCGCCCACTCCACCCAACGATGAAATCGTGAATGTCGCCCCCTGCATTGCGGCCGGCGGCAGCTTGCCGGTACGTGCCTGCTCGGACAATTCGCCGAGCTTGCGAGCCATCTCACTCAAACTCATGCGATCGGCGTTATGCAGTACTGGCACCAGCAGTCCATTGGGCGTATCCACAGCGATGCCGAGGTTGACGTAGTCTTTCACCACGAGGTTTTCGCCATCCCGCGCCAGCGAGCTGTTAAATATCGGCATCTCACGCAGCAAATAAGCCACCGCCTTTGCCACCAATACGGTCATGGTCAGTGCCTGTCCGTTTTGCTTAAAGCTATCCCGCAAACTTAGACGGAAAGCTTCCAGTTCGGTGATGTCGGCAAGGTCGAACTGCGTCACCTGAGGCACGATCAGCGCTGAACGCGCGAGATTTTCTGCCGACTTGCGTTGGATGCGCGAACGAGGCGTCAGCTCGACCACACCCCATTTCGAGTAGTCCGGTTCGGGAGGTAAGTCACCGAACAGGCCCGCCATGCCGCCTGAGGAAGCGGCAACGACGGGTTGCGTCAGGCGCTGCTTTACCCAATTGTGCAGATCATCTTTTAGAATTCGCCCACGCGGGCCGGTGCCCGGCACTTGCGTGAGATCGGCACCTAATTCTCGCGCCAGCTTACGCACTGCTGGACCCGCATGGCACTTGCCGGCGGCAACGTCATCGTCCGCCGCGGTCATGGTCTGTGCTTGAGCGGCTTGTGCAACTACCGGAGGAGACGGCATGGCTAGCGGAGCAGCATCCGCCTCAGGGGCCACCTCTGCAACACTCACTGGCGCTGCCGTGGCAGAAGCTACATCTGGAATAGCAGCCTCCTCTAGTACCAGCAGCGCATCGCCTGCCTTAACCACGCTGCCCACCTTGACCGACCACGAGACCAGCATGCCATCCGCCGTTGCCGGCAGTTCCAAACTGGCCTTATCCGATTCCAGCAGTGCAATCGGTTGATCCTTCTTCACCGAGCTCCCTGCCGGTACCAATAACTCAATGACCTCAGCCTGCTCGACGCCGAGGTCAGGCACCGCAATTTGCGTCGCCATAACGATCTCCCTAGGCCTTCGCCGCTGATGGTTGTTCCGGATTAATGCCCCAACGCTCACGTGCCGCCAGTAGCTTAGCCGTGCTGATGTCGCCGCTTTCATGCAGTGCCAGCAAGGCCGTGTAGGCCACATGCGCAGCATCGACCTCAAAATGACGACGCAGCTGCCCGCGCGCATCCGAGCGCCCGAAGCCGTCCGTCCCCAGCACGCGATAACTACGCCCTGCCGGTAGGAAGGCGCGAATCTGATCGGCATGCACCTTCATGTAATCGCTGGCCGCAATGATCGGCCCAGTGCTATCGGCCAACTGCTCCGTCACCCAGGCCTGCTTCGCTTTCTGGTCGGGATGCAGCATGTTCCAGCGCTCCACCTCCAGACCCTCGCGACGCAGCTCGGTGAAGCTGGTGGCGCTCCACACTGTGGCACGCACACCCTCTTCGGCGAGTAAGGGCAACGCGCCCTCGACCTCGCGCAAGATGGCCCCGCCGCCGATCAACTGCACCTCGACACCCTTGCCCTTCTTAGCCGCCTGCAGCTTGTACAAGCCACGACGAATGCCCTCTTCCGCACCCTTCGGCATCGCCGGGTGCGGATAGCTTTCATTGAGCGTGGTCAGGTAGTAGTACACGTCCTCCTGCTCGCCAAACATGCGACGCAGGCCATCCTGCACGATGACCGCTATCTCGTAGCTGTAGGTTGGGTCATAGGAAATGCAGTTCGGCACCGTCGACGACAGCACATGCGAATGGCCATCCTCATGCTGCAAGCCCTCTCCATTCAGCGTGGTACGCCCGGAGGTGGCACCTACCAGGAAACCGCGAGCGCGACTGTCGCCCGCTGCCCAGGCC
>DDPD01000060.1 GCA_002342025.1 Moraxellaceae bacterium UBA2477
ACAAAAATCTGTTTTAAACCCCGCATGGCAGCGGCCAGCAGTAGGCCGGTATCGGCAGAGGCTTGCGCGAGTGGCACTAAAATACTGCGTCGATATTGCGTATCTTGTTCGCGAAATGGGTTGGTGCGCAACATGACATACAGGTGCGCGCATTGCCCTTGCTGGGCACGCAGCTTTTCGGCCGCTCGGCTGACATGATGGCTGATGGCGGCTTTGATGGCGTTGGGGTCAGTGATTGTGGTGCCAAACGAGCGCGAGGCGATGATTTGCTGTTTCGGGCGGCCGACGTCCTCGAGCGTGAGGCAGGGCTCACCGCGAAGTTCGCGCACGGTTTTTGCCAGCACGATGCCATAGCGCTGCTGAATGGCCAGCGGATCGCAGCGCGCTAAATCTAAAACGGTCTCCACGCCGTCGGCCTCTAAGCGTGCGCTTAGTTGTCGCCCCACGCCCCATACCTCGGCCACAGGGTAAGCGGCCATGAGTGCCTGAGTGCGTGCGGAGGTGTTGGCGCTGAGTTGGCAGACGCCCGCGAATTCCGCTTGCTTCTTCGCCAGATGGTTGGCGAATTTGGCTAGCGTTTTCGTCGCGCCTATGCCCACGCCGCAGGTGATTTTGATGTCTTGCTGTAAGCGTTGGCGGATACGCAGGCCATAGGCGCGGGCATCGGCATAGCCGGCAAGGTCGAGAAAGGATTCGTCGATGGAGTAGCTTTCGACCTGAGGGCACATGTCCTGCAGAATGCTCAACATGCGCGCACTCATGTCGCCATAGAGGGTGTAGTTAGAGCTTTTGCTGATCACACCGTGAGCATCGCAAAAGGCTTGCCACTGATGCATGGGCGCGCCCATGGGAATGCCCAGCGCCTTGGCCTCGGCCGAGCGTGCAACAATACAGCCGTCGTTATTGGACAGCACTACCAAGGGCGTGTCGGTCAGTGCGGGGTCGAAAATTTTCTCGCAGCTGGTGTAGAAATTGTTGGCATCTACCAGAGCATAGAGCGCCATGAGCTTAGCCTTTCCTCGGTTTTTTTAGGTGTTCCACAATATGGCTGGTGACCACCCCGAAGATCTGTAAGTCGGTGCTGGGGCGCAGTACGGGGTAGGGCGTGAGGCTGTTTTCCGAGTGCAGCTCGACGCGGCCCTGGCTGTGACGCAGGCGCTTGACCACGTATTTCCCATCCAAGCAGGCCACCACAATATGGCCAGAGACGGGCGGGCGTGAGGCATCCACCACCAGCACCGAGCCATCAACAATGCCGGCATCGCGCATGGAGTCTCCGGAGGCGCGCACAAAAAACGTAGCCGCGGCGTTGTGAATCAGACGCTCATGGAGATCGATGGTGTTTTGTACGTAGTCGGCGGCTGGCGAGGGAAAGCCAGCCGGAATCAGCGCATCGAAAAATGCGAAACGACGACGAATGAAGGGAATGAGGGGTTTGCCGATAATACTGTCCATAAGGGCAGTATTATCGGGATGCTAGGCTGGCGTCAATGGGGCAGCGTCAGCGTCGCGCTTAGCGACGTGTTGGCAGCACATCCTTGAGCTTGGCATGCATGGACAGCACGGCCTTTTCGGTGGTTTCCCAGTCGATGCAGCCATCGGTCACGGACTGACCGTAGACCAGCTGCGACAGATCCTTGGGGATGTCCTGACGGCCGAACTTGATGTGCGACTCGATCATCATGCCGATGATGGACTTGTTGCCCTCGACGATCTGATTGGCGACGTTGTCCATGACCAGCGGCTGCAGCGCCGGGTCCTTGTTGGAGTTGGCGTGCGAGGCATCGATCATGATGTTCATCGGCGCTTTCGCTTTTTCCAGCTCGCGCTCGGCCAGTGCCACCGATACTGAGTCGTAGTTCGGCTTGCCATCGCCACCGCGCAGCACGACATGGCCGTACTTATTACCGGTGGTGTTGATGACCGCGACCTTACCTTGGTTGTCTATCCCTAAAAAGCTGTGCGGGTTCTGTACCGAGAGCAGGGCATTGGTAGCGACTTTCAGACCGCCATCGGTGCCGTTCTTGAAGCCGACCGGCGACGACAGGCCCGACGACATCTCGCGATGGGTCTGCGATTCGGTAGTGCGCGCGCCAATGGCCGACCAGGCGATGAGGTCATGCATGTACTGCGGCGACATTGGGTCCAGCGCTTCGGTGGCGCAGGGCAGGCCGAGCTCGTTGAGCTCAATTAGCAGCTTGCGACCCACATGCAGACCTTCCTCGATGCGGAAGCTGTCATCCATGCGCGGGTCGTTGATCAGACCTTTCCAGCCCACCGTGGTGCGCGGCTTCTCGAAGTACACGCGCATGACCAGGTAGAGCGTGTCGCTGACTTGCGCAGCTAAGGCCTTCAGGCGCTGGGCATAGTCATGCGCTGCTTTCACGTCATGAATGGAGCAGGGGCCGATCACCAGGAATAAGCGGTGATCCTTGCCATCTAAAATGTTACGGATGACCTGACGGCCCTCAACCACCGAAGCACGTGCGGCTGGGGTGAGGGGCAAATCACGCTTGAGCTCTTCAGGCGTAATCAGGACATCGATGGAACGAATATTGAGGTCGACGACGGTATTGTCAGCTGGGTTCATAGCGGTCTCCACGCAAGCCCGCGATAATAGCGCAAAGTGGCAAAAAGCAAAGTTTAGAAAAAGATGAACTTCACGCTGAGTAGCATGAGCGTCACGCCCAAAATGGGGCGAATCAGATCTTCTCGCATGCGCGAGCTAAGGTTGGTGCCGATTACGATCATCGGTAGCGAGCCGATGAGCAGTAGGCCGAGCAGGTGCCAATCGACATTACCCATGCTGAGGTGGCCCAGGCCCGCCACCAAGGTCAGCAGCACAGCATGGGTCACATCGGTGCCGATGATGCGAATCATGGCCAAGGCCGGGAACAACGTCACTAAGACCATCACGCCGAACACGCCCGCACCAATCGACGACAACGTAACCAGCACGCCCAGTGCCACGCCCATGGCGACGGTTGCCGCGGTTTGATGGCGAGCCAAGAAGTCGCGTACCGGTGTGTGTGTGCGTGCTTGCAGGCGACGCTGCAGCCATGGTCGCAGCAGCAAGCTCAGGGCCGTTACCAGCAGCATAAAGCCGAGGGCGTGGGTGAGAATGCTTTTGTAGGCACTGGCGTCTGGGAACCAGTATTTCAGGCCCCAAACGGTCAATAGCGCTGCGGGCAAGCTGCCTGCCGCGAGGGTTAGGGTGATGCGCCAATCAATGTTGCGATGCCGGTGATGAACGATGGCGCCACCGGTTTTGCTAATGGAGGCATACAGCAAGTCGGTGCCGATCGCCGTGTGCAGCGGCACGCCCATGAGGGTTAGCAGCGGGGTCATCAGCGAACCGCCGCCCACGCCGGTCACACCCACAACAAAGCCGACCAGCGCACCGGAAAGAATAAAAAGAAAATCGTGTGGCGCGAGGGGCATTGCAGAGGCGGCCTAGGAAAACAGGATGGGCGGCGA
The DNA here is from genome assembly GCA_002342025.1 of Moraxellaceae bacterium UBA2477. Classification (GTDB taxonomy): domain Bacteria; phylum Pseudomonadota; class Gammaproteobacteria; order Pseudomonadales; family Moraxellaceae; genus Perlucidibaca. The sequence goes on from DDPD01000060.1 coordinate 3,478, forward strand.
AAATAGTGGGTTTTTAACCGTTTAGCTAAGAATTTTTCATGCTAGCTTTATAGCATTGAGTTATATCGGCTGGAGTTTGATGATGAAGTTGCAGCAGCTGCGTTACATCTGGGAAGTATCCCAGCATGAACTGAATGTTTCGCAAACGGCCAATGCCCTGTTCACCTCGCAGCCCGGTATCAGCAAGCAAATTCGCTTACTGGAAGATGAGCTGGGCGTGGAAATTTTCGCCCGCAACGGCAAACACCTCACGCGCGTCACGCCCGCCGGGCAGGCCATCCTCAAACTCGCCGGGGAAGTGCTGCGCCAGACTGAGTCTATTCGGCAGGTCGCGCTGGAGTTCTCCGACGAAGCCAAAGGCAGCCTGAGCCTGGCCACTACTCACACGCAGGCACGTTATCGCTTGCCGCCGGTGATTGCCGAATTCCGTGACAAGTTCCCGGATGTGGCCCTGCACATGCACCAAGGCACGCCGCAGCAAATCTCTGAAATGGCGGCCGACGGTACGGTCGATTTCGCCATCGCCACGGAGGCCCTAGAGCACTTTACCGACCTCGTTATGCTGCCAGCGTACCAGTGGAACCGCTCCGTGGTCGTGCCCAAAGGCCATCCACTCACGCAGTTGGATAAGCTCACGCTGGAGGCTGTGGCGCAATTCCCTATTGTGACCTATGTGTTCGGCTTTACCGGGCGCTCTAAGTTAGACGAGGCCTTTAGTCAGGCCGGCCTGGCCGCCAACGTGGTGTTTACCGCCACCGATGCCGACGTGATTAAGACCTATGTGCGACTGGGCTTGGGCGTGGGCATTATTGCCAGCATGGCCTTTGAAGCCGAGAAAGATGGCAGCGACCTAGTGGCGCTGGATGCCGGGCATTTGTTCGAGCCCAGCACCACGCACATCGGGTTCCGGCGCGGTACGTTCTTGCGCGGCTTCATGTTCGACTTCATTGAAACTTTTGCCCCGCATTTAACGCGGGGGCTGGTGGAGTCGGTGTTGAATCGCGGCGATGCCCGTGCCGAAGTGGATCATTTGTTCAAGGGTCGGGAGCTGCCGAGCTTTTAAGGGGGCTCCACAACACAAGATATGCAGCAGATCTAAAATAATTACGCCGCAGTGCTGCGGTATAAACTAAGTTAGGCCTTTCGCGCGTACACTTGATCGCATCACAACAATAGAGGCTGTACCCATGAAATCGCTATTCGCACTGGTTTTACTCGCAACGTCCATCGCTGGCTGCGCGGTTTACACCCCGTCCGGTTCTGTCGTCATCGATCCTGTCGGCTCTCAAGGCTCTGGCGGCGGAAAATTCTGCCCTCCAGGACAAGCGAAAAATGGCAACTGCTGAGGGAATTCTCTGCCTGTGCTTAGGCTTTCCGTGAAGTCATCAAATGGCCTTGTCTTCTGGCAAGGCTTTGTTCTTTGAAACTTCCATCAGCTTTACTGCACCGGAGCTCCTGACGCTGATGCTAAGGCTCAATCCAACGAGCTAATTATTTCAGCTGGATAAACTCAGTTCCGAACTTCGAACGAGACCGCTTCCACATTGCCCATATGCAGCCCGCATTCCTTTTTAGTAGCGTCCTCCCACCACCAGCGCCCCTCGCGCTCGTGCTGGCCGGGCAGCACCGGACGGGTGCAGGGTTCGCAACCGATGCTGATGAAGCCTTTCTCGTGCAGCGGGTTGTAGGGCACTTCTAGCGCGCGGATATAGTCCCAGACCTCGCCCGATGACCAGTTTGCCAACGGATTGAATTTCACTAGCGCGCCGTCGGTTCCGCTGAAACTGGTGTCGAGCTGAATCTGCGGCACGCTGTTGCGCGTGCCGGGGCTTTGGTCTTTGCGCTGGCCAGTCATCCACGCGTTAGTGGTGGCGAGCATGCGCCGCAGCGGTTCGACCTTGCGAATGCCGCAGCATTCTTTGTGATCGTCCTGGTAGAAGCTAAACAGACCCTTGTCATTGACCAGCTGTTGAACGGCCTCGGCTTGCGGGTATTGGGTTTCAATACGGATGCCGTAGTGCGTGCGCACCGTGTCTAGAAAACGGTAGGTCTCTGGGTGCAGGCGGCCTGTGTCTAGCGTGAAGACACGGAAAGGCAGCTTGCTTTTCACGGCCATATCGACCAGCACCACATCTTCCGCGCCGCTAAATGACAGCGCCAAGCCGGGGAAGGTCGTGAGGGCAAATTTCACAATCGTTTGTGGGCTTTTGCCCGCTAAGTCATCGACCCATTGATTAACTTGTTCGGCACTGACGGTCATGGCGGCTTCCAGCGGAGGAGTCATTAAAATGTCCGCGAAGCATAGCAGAGCCGTTTCCGATTGCCGATGCAGGTTTATTGCATGATGGGCAGGGTCACGGTGAAGGTGCTGCCGTGGCCGAGTTGGCTGGATACCGAGACTTTTCCGCCATGGGCCTCACAGGCAAGTTTGCAGAAGGCGAGGCCAAGGCCCGAGGACCTTTTAGTATCTTTTTGCGTTGAGCCAGACCAAAAGCGCTCAAAAATCATTGTTTGGTCTTCTTTGGAGATGCCACAACCGTTATCAGAAATGGCAATTTCTAAAAGCTGATCTTGAGTTTTGACAGTGCATCGAATATCAATTTTCCCCTCTCGCGGGGTGTGTTGTATCGCATTAGAGATCAGGTTGATCAGCACGCGATACAACTTATCTTGATCAACTGAGATCTTGTTCAAGCCCGCTGCAGGTGCGCAGCTCAGGGTTATTTTTTGACGACTCGCGAGGGGTTTTAGTTCGGCGTAGGTGTCGAGCAAGAGCTGATTGAAATCAACCGAACTACGCTTTATTTCGAGAGTAGATGCATGCGCTTTGCTGACATCCAAAATGTCATTGATCATTCGCATCAAATGTTGGCCGCCACGGAGTGTGGCGTCGAAAACACTTTGTTGCAAAGGCGTGAGTGGTGTTTCAAGGCTCATGAGCTCGACGCCGGCGATAAGCGAGGTGAGCGGGTTGCGCAAGTCATGCACGAGCATGTGAACCATACTGTCGCGCTCCGCCTCAAGCGTCTTGAGCTTTTTGTATTTATCACGATAGCTACGGGCTAGCAGGCGAAGTTCAATTTCGGTCATGACAATCGCAGCCAAGTCATTGACCATTGCAATATCTCGATCACTCCAGTGCCTAGGCTTTGAGTCGATTGCGCAAAAAGCGCCTAAGATGTTGCCATCTAGGGTTGTGAGTGGAATGCCTAAATAGGCAACTACGCCAAGCTCATGAGTGGCGAGATTATGTTTGAAAATGTTGTCTATACGCGCATCACTCACAACCAGTGGAGCTTTTATGGATACAACATACTGACAAAATGAGTGAGAGAGAGGTGTTTGGCTGCGTGTTTTCCAAGGTTCACTTAAGCCAACTTGGCTTTTAAAAAACTGCCTATCTTTATCAACTAAGGAAATTAGCGACACGGGGGTTTGCAGAATGTCGCTGACTAGGCGCGTAAGGCGATCAAAACATTCCTCGGGTGCGCTATCGAGTAATGCACTGGCATTGAGTGCTGCGAGTCGCAGTGGGTCATTAATGCTCTCTAAATGTTTTTTGGGAACTGAGTTCATTGAGACAACATCCACTGAGCGCAAATCTCTGATTAAGCTATCACATCCTTTGTTACGTTATGGGGGAAACGCGTTGTAAGTGCGCGTTGAGTTGTTTCTTAAGTTTGCAAGCGAAGTCACGACTCGCTAACCTTGCCAGCCTTAGAAATCGTTCTACTTATTGGCAAAAATAGAGGTTTGGCATGGAATTGGTTTGTCTCGATTTGGAAGGTGTTCTGGTCCCGGAAATCTGGATCAATTTCGCCAAACGCACCGGTATCAAAGAGCTCGAAGCGACTACCCGCGACATTCCAGACTATGACGTGTTGATGCAGCAGCGCCTGCGTATCCTGCGTGAACACAAGCTGGGCCTGCCCGATATTCAGGCAGTGATTGCCGAGATGGGCCCTCTGCCGGGTGCTCGCGAGTTTTTGGCCTGGGTGCGTGACCATTTCCAGCTCATTATCTTGTCCGATACGTTCTACGAATTTGCCAAGCCGCTGATGGAGCAACTCGATTTGCCGACGTTGTTCTGCCACAAGCTCGAAGTTGCTGACGACGGCACCATCACCGATTACAAACTGCGTCAGCCAGACCAGAAGACGATGGCTATTAAGGCTTTCCACTCGCTGAACTATCGTTGCATCGCCGCCGGTGACTCCTATAACGACACGGGCATGCTCAGCGAGTCAGAGCAGGGCATTTTGTTTGATGCGCCAGAGAATGTGATTCGTGAGTTCCCGCAGTTCCCGGTTACGCACAACTACGAAGAATTGAAGGCCGAGATTCGCAAGGCCTCGCTGCGCAAGATTCCCTAAGCGTTATCGCCTAAACGAAAAAAGCGCCTCAGGGCGCTTTTTTTATGCGGGCAGCGAGAGGTTCAGCGCTGCTCTAAGGCGCGCATGATGCCACCCATCTTGTTGCCACATTCTTCCCATTCGCTTTGCCACTGTGAGTCCAGCGTGATGCCGCCGCCGGCCCAAGTGCGCAGCGTGCCGTCTTTCAATACCAGTGTGCGGATGGTGATGTTGCTGTCGAAATGGCCGCTGGCATCCCAGTAGAACAAGCTGCCGCAGTAAAGACCGCGCGGTGTTGGCTCTAAGTCTTCGATAATTTCCATGACACGTTTTTTCGGCGCGCCAGTAATGGAGCCACCGGGGAAGGCATCGCGCAAGACACTGGCGATATTGGCATCGGCGGCCAGCGTGGCCTCAATGGTAGTGACCAAATGATGCACCTGACCAAAGCTTTCCAGTGCGCAGAGCTGCGGTACTTGCACGCTACCGATCACTGCGTGCTTGCTCAGGTCGTTGCGCAGCAGGTCGGTGATCATGATGTTTTCGGCCATGTCTTTGGCGCTGGCGAGCAGCGCACTGGCTTCTGCGGCATCGGCAGTGGCATCGGTTTGACGGCGGCGCGTGCCTTTGATCGGGCGTGTGGTAATGCGTTGTTGGTGGATGCCCAGAAACTGTTCCGGGGAAAGGCAGAGTATTTCGCCCCAAGGCAAACGCCAATAAGCCGCATACGGGGCGAGGGCGAGCGGGCGCAGCGTTGGGTAGGCATCCCAGAGCTCGCCTTCACAGCGGGCTTCATAGGCTTGCGTGTAATTGACCTGATAGCAGTCGCCCGCGCGAATGAAGTCGTGAATGCGGGCAATGTCGGCGGCGTAGCGAGGTTGCGAGGTCAGAGCCTGGAATGGCGCAGTGAGCTGCAAAGGCTGGCAGGGAGCGGCGGTGGCCGATTGTAGGCGCGCCAACCAATCGGGCCAGGTTTGCGCGTTCAGGCTCCAAGCATAGCAGCGGCGTTGCTCATGATCCCAAATGCAGCCTTGGTCGTAATAGGCGAGGATGGCCAGCGGCCAGTCATCATGTCGCGGGGTGGGTAGGCCGCGCTCGCTGGCGCTGGCGTAGCCTAGGCAGCCCATGACACCTTGCACAAAGGGCCAGTCTTGCGCTGCTTCGAGGCGAGCCTGTTCGGGGCCACCCCAGTCTTGCAGCCCTTGCATAACCGCAAAGGCATCGGCATCGCTGGCGAGGTGGGTGGCGGGCCAATCGGTGTGTTGCCAGCCGGCTGGGGTTTGCCACGAGTAGGCGCGGGGTGCGGCCACTAAGATGTCCCAACGACCGGCCGCCTGGCTGTCTAGCAGCAACGGCCAAGGCAGGTCGCGAACGGCCGCGAGAGCCGCTTCGGGTGAGTCAGTCCAAGCCAACTCATGGAGGCGCATCAGCGGCTTCCAGTGCCCACGGCGTCGCCTGCAGATGGCAAGCCTTCAACGGGAAGCCAGTAACCCGCACTGATGTCTTCCGCAAGCCAGTTCAGGACCGCTTCAGGCAGCTGTGCCAGATACGCGGCGAGCTGGCGGCGGCCGGTCAGCAGTTGCGGCAAATACGGCTTAACGGCATCTGGCACCGTGACTACCGCCCCGTTACGCCAGAAGGTTTGGGTCTGAGGCTCCCAGAGCCAGCGAGAGGCCGGATCGCGCAGCAAATCAATGCCGTCGCTGAGCGCAGCACGAAGGTCAGCCAATGTGCAGGGCTCGCCTTCTGGCTCGTAGTCGTCGTATTTCGCTTCGCTGAGGAAGGGGGCGAGTGCCGTTGGGAACAGCAGCGGTTGTTGTAGCCAGCTTTGCAGGGTCGTGGCGAGCGTGGCGACATCACTCAGGCCTAATTCGCTGGGGTGC
>DDPD01000020.1 GCA_002342025.1 Moraxellaceae bacterium UBA2477
GCTTCCGGCTGCAAGGCTTCGCCGAGCGCGCCGCGATACCACGGCAGATGCGGGCTCAGCCGCTGCCCGCCGAGCGGCCAGCGCACATCGCCATCGGCCTCGACCGGCGCATGGCGCATCAGATCCACGCCGGCCGGGTTGGCACGCGTGCCGCGCAGAAAGCCGCCGGGGTTCACAATCGGAATGAAGACCAGACGCAGCCGCGTCAGCAGGTCATGCAGGGTCACATCCCATTGCAGGCGCTCGACGAGGTTTCCGAGGTAGGCAATGAGTACCTGACTGCCGATGCGCTCAACGCCATGGACGCCGCCAAAGAAGCCGATGGCCGGCACATCCGGGCTGCGATTGCCCATGCTCAGGCACCATAGCGGTAGGCTGTGGCCATCCACATCAATTCGGGTGACGACTTCGCTGACTAGCCGTGAGCCGGCCCTGTCGATGAGCGCATCAAGCGCCAACAACTCGGGGCTGTTGGCGAGATGGCTCATAGCCAGTTACGTCGCTTGAAGTAGAGGAAAGGCGTGACCGCCGACATTGCCATGAGGAAGATGGCAAACGGATAGCCGGCACCCCAGTCGAGCTCGGGCATGAAGCGAAAGTTCATGCCATAGATGCTGGCGATCATGGTCGGCGGCAGAAACACCACCGATGCCACCGAGAAGATCTTGATGATCTTGTTCTGGTTGACGTTGATGAAGCCGAGTGTGGTGTCGAGCAGGAACTTAATTTTGTCGAACAGGAACGAGGTGTGGGCGATCAGCGATTCGGAATCTCGAATGATGTCGCGTAGACGTTCGCTGAGGTCGGCATTGAGCATCCCCGAGCGCAGCAGCAAATAGAGCATGCGCTGCAAGTCGACCATGGAAATACGTACCTTGCCGATGATGTCTTCTTGCTGCGCGATCTCGGTCAGCAGCGATTCCATGTCATCGGTCTCGGCGTTGCCCAGCACCTGCGAACTGGTCACTTCGAGGTCGGCGGCGATTCGCTCGATCATATCGGCGAGGTTTTCCACCTTGGTTTCGAACAGACCGATCAGGATCGACTTCGGACTGCTGATATTGACCAGGCCTTTGCGGGCGCGCAGACGGAACAGGCGGAAGGCGGCCAGTTCTTCTTCGCGTAGCGTGAACAGACGATCGCCGTTGAACACGAAGGCGGCAGAGATGTTGGTAGACGATTGGTCGGCGTAATTCAGGAAGTAGGAGCTGATGTGTAGGCCGTCATCGTTTTCATAGAATCGTGAAGTCGCCTCGATTTCATAGAGGTCATCGATGCTGGGTAATTCTTGGCTATAGGCCGTGCGAACCCACTCGCGCTCTTCGGCGCTGGGGTTGATCAGATCAACCCAGAGAATGTCAGCAACCAGGTCTTCAGCCGCGTTAATAGCAACCGGTTCGAGCAGGCCCTTGTTCAGGGTAAAAGCCATCAGCATGAACGGTGCATCTCCCAAGTGTTGGCGCATTTTAGCAATGCCGCGCCGGCACTAGCTACCCACATTATGCTGAATGAGTGACAAGCAGATGAATGCGGTCAGGTCATAACAGCTCAGGCAGGCAGTGTGCGCGCAATGACCAGCGTATGCACGGACTCTGCGCCCTGATTCAGTAGCGCGTCGCTGATGACGGATAGGGTGGCTCCGGTGGTCATCACATCATCCACCAGAACAATGGGGCGATGACAAAGGCGCTGGCCCGAGCAGGAGAATGCGCCTTGGAGATTGGATAGTCGGTCGTCGCGATGAAGGTTTTTTTGCATGGCGGTATCGCGCGTTCGCTTCAGCGACGTGGCATCGCAAGCAAGATCGCTGCGACGACTGATGGCGCGTGCGAGCAAATAGGTTTGATCGTAGCCACGTTCGCGTAAACGATCGGGGTGCAAGGGCACAGGCACTATCAGCGCGTGTTCAGGCAGCGGTGGTAGTTTTGCTGCCATGAGCTCGGCAAACAGATCGGTTAAAGCCAGTTGATGGTGATACTTGAACGCCGCAATTAGCCGATCAATGGGAAACTGGTAGTGGAAAACCGCCTGAGCCGACTGCCAGCGGGGTGGGGCGCTTTGGCAATCAAAGCACTGCTTGGCGGCTGACGTGGTAGGCAAAGGCAGTGCGCAACGCTCGCAAACCCGCTCTTGCCAGGGTAAATCGCCTAGGCAGCCTGAGCAAAGGCAGCGACTCTGAGCGGGTTGTAAGCACAGTAAACACTGATTGCCTCTCATATTGTCAATAATTTTGCTTGATGCAAGTTGACGATAGCGCGCCAGTGTCGCCAGAATCGGCCATTGCTTTTGAGCCACCTGAGTTTTCATGCCATGACCTCATCCCTGAGTCGTTCCGACCTTCGCCATGATTGGACCCGCACCGAAGTGCGCGCCCTGTTTGAGCTGCCTTTTAACGACCTGCTGTTTCAGGCTCAGCAGGTGCATCGTCAGCATTTCGACGCCAATGCCGTGCAGGTCAGCACCTTGCTCTCCATTAAAACCGGTGCTTGCCCCGAAGATTGCAAGTACTGCTCGCAGTCCGGCCATTACGACACCGGCCTGGATAAAGAAAAATTGCTAGCAATAGAAAAAGTAGTACAAGAAGCGAAAAATGCTAGAGAGAAGGGCGCGTCTCGTTTCTGCATGGGCGCTGCCTGGCGCAGTCCGCGGGAAAAAGACATGCCCTATGTCATTGAAATGGTGAAGCAGGTGAAAGCACTGGGCTTAGAAACCTGCATGACGCTGGGCATGCTAGACAGTGGGCAGGCCAGCCAACTCGCCCAAGCGGGTCTTGATTATTACAACCACAATCTCGACACCAGCCCTGAGCATTACAACCAAATCATCACCACACGTAGCTACCAAGATCGCCTCGACACCCTGGCGCATGTGCGCGATGCGGGCATGAAGGTGTGTGCCGGCGGCATCGTGGGGCTGGGCGAGAGCCGTGAGGATCGTGTGGGGCTGCTCACACAGCTGGCCACCTTGCCAGCGCACCCGGACTCGGTGCCCATTAATCAGTTGGTGAAAATTGCCGGCACGCCATTAGGGGATGTAGACGATCTGGATCCTTTCGAGTTTGTGCGCACTATTGCCGTGGCGCGCATTCTCATGCCGAAGAGCATGGTGCGCTTATCGGCAGGTCGCGAAAACATGCCGGAATCGCAGCAGGCGCTGTGTTTCTTGGCGGGTGCCAACTCCATTTTCTACGGTGAGAAACTGCTGACCACGGCTAACCCGGAAGCAGAGGCGGATCGCAAACTGTTTCAGCGCTTGGGGCTCACGCCCAAAGTAGAAGAGGCCATCACGCAGCCCGCCCAAATGCCTAGCGTGAAGCCGGTTGCCCAGCCGCTGTGGCGAGATGCCATGGCCGACGCTGTTCGCGTTTGAGCCGCGAGTGACACAAGGGCTTTCACCGAACTGGCAAGGTTGGCTGCAGGACACGCTGACGGCACGCCGCGAGCAGCATTTGTTGCGCGTGAAACGGCCCTTGCAGTCGCCGCAAGGGCCGATAGTTCAGGTCGAGGGGCGTTGGCTGCACAACTTCTGCAGCAATGATTACCTTGGCCTGGCCAATGAGCCGGCACTGGCTGAGACCTTGGCCCATGCCGCTCGCACGCTGGGCGTGGGGGCAGGTGCGGCAGGGCTGGTCTGTGGGCATCACCAAGCTCATGAGGCACTGGCGGAGGAGCTCGCTGACTGGCTTGGCGTTGAGTCGGTGCTGCTCTTTGGGAATGGCTATCTGGCCAATGTTGGTGTGCTGCAAGCACTCGCCGGTAAGGGCGATGCCATTTTTCAGGATCGCTTAAATCACGCCTCGTTGCTGGATGGTGGCCTCGCCAGCGGTGCTCATCATCAGCGTTATGTTCACGGTGATGTTGCGGATCTGCAGCGGCGACTCCGCGATAACCCCGCTCGGCGACGACTGATTGTGAGTGATGGCGTGTTCAGCATGGACGGCGATCTCGCACCGCTGGCCGATCTTGTGCACTGCGCCCAGCATCACGATGCCCTGCTCATGCTCGATGAGGCACATGCATTCGGCGTGCTCGGTGCGCAAGGGCGCGGCAGCGTCGATCATCTGGGTTTGCCGGCCGATGCTGTCCCGCTGCGCATTGGCACCTTAGGCAAGGCCTTTGGGGTTTATGGCGCTTTTGCCGCTGGCCCTAAGTTACTGATGGATGTGTTGCAGCAGACCACGCGTACGGCGATCTACACCACGGCGCTGCCTGCGGCTCTGGCGGAAACCACGCGCCATGCGCTGCGCATATTGCGTGCGGATGATTGGCGCCGCGAGCGTCTTCAGACGCTGACGGCCAAGCTGCGATCCGGCCTGCAGGCGCAAGGCTGGACCTTGATGGACAGTGCCACGCCCATACAACCGATTCACATGGGCTCGTCTGAGCGCGCTTTGGCCCTGAGTGCAGCGCTAGTCGAGCGCGGTTTCTGGGTGGGCGCCATTCGCCCGCCCACGGTTCCCGCTGGCACGGCGCGCTTACGCCTAACGTTATCGGCCAGTCATGACGATGCCGCGCTGGCCTCGCTGCTCTCAGCAATGGCTGAGCTGGCCCCCGAATTTGCAACAGAGATGACTACATGACGGCGTTAGTGCTTTACCACGACACCTATGCCTGCACCGGCCCTGCGGGTGCAGCGGCTCCGGACTTGGTGCTACTCCATGGCTGGGGCCTGCACTCGGTCGTCTGGGACCCCATCGTGCCGGCTCTGCTCGCGCATTATCAAGTCACCGTCATTGATCTGCCGGGGATGGGCCGCAGCCCGTTACCCCGAGGCGATTACGATCTGGACTATGTGATGTCGCTGGTGCTGGCGGTTGCGCCGGCTTCTGCCGTGTGGATGGGCTGGTCGCTGGGCGGCGAGATTGCCACAGCCATTGCCGCTCGCCATCCACAGCGGGTCAAGGCGCTGTTATTGGTGGCGACCAACCCCAGCTTTGTGCAGCGCGAAGACTGGACGGCGGCGATGGCCGCGTCGCAGTTTCAGCAATTCCGTGATTTTTATGATGAAGATCCAGAAGGCACCCTGATTCGCTTTTTGTCGTTGCAATGCCGGGGCTCTCAGCGCATGAAAGAGGACATCCGCTTTCTGCAAGAGATTGTGTATTTGCAGGGTTTACCCGCCCCTCAGGCCTTGCGCGGCGGCTTGCGTCTGCTGTCTGAGCTGGATGTGCGCGATGACTTCCGTCGATTAACGCAACCCGTGATGGCGCTGCTGGGCGCAAACGATGTGCTGGTGCCGGCAGCGCTGGCGCAGGCGTTGGCAGAGCTGAAGCCTGCGCTGGAGCCAACGTCCATTTGCGTATTGGCGCAGAGTGGCCATGTGCCTTTTTTAGCGGAGCCTGACGCCTTCTTAGCGCATGCCATGCCGTTTTTGGTGGCGCAGCTTGGCTAGTCAGATGAGCGATGCAAGGGTGTTGATATGACTGCCTGGCAGCAGCTGTTAAGGCGTCGATTTGACCGCGCTGCCTCGCGCTATGACGACCTCGCGCAATTGCAGCAGCAAAGCGCCCAGCGCCTGTTGATATCGGCGCTGCCGCACCTGCACGCGGCATCGCCATCGCTAAATATTTTGGATGTGGGCTGTGGCACGGGCTGGTTGATTCAGCAATTGCACCAACAAGCGGGTTTGGACTTGGCCACGATGTATGCCTTGGATCTCAGTGAGGGCATGTTACACAGCGTGAAATCCGCACCCCATGTGTCGGTCTTCAAGGTCTGCGCGGACGCGGCAGCTTTGCCCTTTGCGTCGTCGTCTATGGATATCCTGCTGAGCAATTTTGCCTTGCACTGGTGTGATGACCCTTCGCAAGCACTGAATGAACTGCATCGGGTGTGTGCGCCGGGTGGCCACGCCTTTTGCGTGATTCCCGTGGCGGGCAGTTTGTCGGCACGCGGGGCTGCCAGTGGAGCGGGAGCGTCCCTGTTGCCACTGGCGGATTGGCAACGAGCATTGCAGGTCTCGCCGTGGACCTTGCGGCAGGCAGAAATTGAAACCTATGAGGAGTTTCATGATTCTCCGTCCGCTTGGCTGAGCACGCTCAGGGAGTTAGGCGTAACGGCGCAGCGGCCCATGACCGTCCGTGCAGGCGTGTCACCTCGGCAAGCCTTGCAGCAGTTGCAGCAGCGATTGGAGGCCGCACGAGAATCGCGAGGCATCCCGTTGCGCTATGAAGTGTGGCGTATTCATTTACAGGCCTAGCGCTAAACCCAGCGCGTTCAGTTAGGAGGCAATATGCCCGCGTTTTTTGTCACTGGCACCGATACCGATGTGGGTAAAACCACCGTGGCGGTGGCCATGCTTCATGCCGCATCCGCGCAGGGCTATAGCACCCTTGGCCTGAAGCCTATTGCAGCAGGCTGTGATATGACCGCAGACGGGTTGCGTAATTCCGACGCCCTTGCCCTGCTGGCTGCCAGCACGTCCCCCAAGTTGATTTACGATGAGGTTAATCCGGTGGCCTTGCCAGAGGCCTGCTCGCCGCATATTGCCGCGCGCCTGGCGAATCGTCGCATCACGGCCGCCCAGCTCACCGGGTATGTGCGAGGTAGCTTGAGTCGTCGCGCTCAGCTCACGCTGGTGGAAGGTGCGGGCGGATGGCGCGTGCCCATTAATGATCGCGAGTTATTGTCGAGCGTGGCAAAAGAGCTCAACTTGCCGGTGATCTTAGTGGTGGGCCTGCGCCTTGGGTGCTTGAATGCCGCCATTCTGACAGCGGAAGCGATTTTACGTGATGGACTTAAGTTGGCGGGTTGGGTGGGTAATCATCTCGCAGCAGACTGGCCTCACGCGGCCGATAACCTAGCGACTTTAAACAGCCTGTTGCCCGCACCCTGTCTCGGCATTGTGCCTTGGCAGCCTGCAGCTACCCCGTCTGATCGGGCGCAGACACTGAACTTAACGGCACTCTCGTTGCCGTCTTTAAGCTGAGCAGTATTTGTCCTAGTGCGGAGAGTCATCGATCAGCGAAAAATGTGATCTGAAGCGAGTAGCGGCAAGGGTTTTAAGTCGTGAACCATCAGTCACACAATGGGCTGGGTTGACTACCTTTTATTCTCTACACTTCAGTGCCTTGTCGAAGTCGAGTCGGGTCTGTTTTCTCGCGGTGGCTCACTTCGCTAGATTAGTTAGCGGGCATTGCCCATTCATTACTGAGGTTACTCAACATGGCATTTCAATATAAAGCTCCGCAGCGTGATATGCAGTTTGTTATGCACGACGTGCTTGGCCTGGAAAATATCTACGCTGGTCTGCCCAAGTTTGCCGACACGAATCGCGAGCTGATCGACAGCGTTGTGGAAGCTGCTGCACAGTTTTGCGAAGGTGAGCTGGCTCCGATCAACCGCTCCGGCGACGAAGAGGGCTGCCACTTCGACAATGGCGTAGTGACTACACCTAAGGGTTTTAAAGAAGCGTATGCCAAGTTCGTTGAGCTGGGGTTTGGCTCCTTGTCGGCTGAAGTTGAGCATGGCGGTCAAGGTTTGCCACCGACAGTGGGTATCGCGTTAAGCGAAATGATGGGCACGGCCAACTGGTCTTTCGGCATGTACCCTGGTCTGTCGCACGGTGCTATCAACACAGTTGAAGCCCACGGCACGCCTGAGCAGAAAGAAGTGTATTTGACTAAGCTGATTAGCGGCGAATGGACCGGCACCATGTGCTTGACCGAGTCGCACGCAGGCTCGGACCTTGGACTCATCCGTACTAAAGCTGAACCGAATGCCGACGGCTCCTACGCCATCACCGGCAACAAGATTTTCATCTCCGCTGGTGAGCACGACCTAGCTAGCAACATTGTTCATATCGTGTTGGCACGTCTGCCAGACGCACCTAAGGGCACCAAGGGCATTTCCCTGTTTATCGTGCCTAAGTTCCTGCCGAACGGTGAGCGCAATGGCGTTGCTTGCGGCTCTATCGAACACAAAATGGGCATCAAGGCTTCCGCAACCTGCGTGATGAACTTTGATGGCGCAACAGGCTTCCTCATTGGTCCGCCTAACCGTGGTCTGAACTGCATGTTCACCTTTATGAACGTGGCGCGAATTGGTACCGCTGTGCAGGGTTTGGCCGCCGCCGAAGGCTCCTTCCAGGGCGCTCTGGAATATGCTCGTGACCGTCTTGCCATGCGTTCTTTGAACGGCCCGGTCGCTCCCGAGAAGGAAGCTGATCCGATCATCGTGCACCCTGCCGTGCGTCAGATGTTGTTGACCCAGAAGGCGTTTGCCGAAGGCGGTCGTCTGCTCTGCTACTGGCTGTCCACACAGACCGACATTCTGCAGGGTTCGTCTGACGAAGCAGCCAAAAAGCAGGCTGATGAACTGCTGTCTTTCCTGACGCCGATCGCCAAGGCCTTCCTGACCGAAACCGGTTACGAAGCGGCGAACCACGGCGTGCAGGTATACGGTGGCCATGGTTTCATCCGCGAATGGGGCATGGAGCAGATCGTTCGTGACACCCGTATCGCGCTGCTCTATGAAGGCACCACGCAGATTCAAGCGCTGGACCTGTTGGGTCGCAAAGTGCTGCAGACTCAGGGCGCCATGCTGCGTAACTTCACCAAGATCGTGCATAAGTTCTGTGAAGCGGAAGCCGGCAATGCTGCCATGGCCGAGTTCACCGGCCCACTCGCCAAACTCAATAAGGAGTGGGGCGACCTGACCATGAAGATCGGCATGAAAGCGATGTCGAACCCGAACGAGGCCGGTGCAGCCGCTACCGATTACATGATGTATTCAGGTTATGTGCTGCTCGGTTACCTCTGGGCTTGGATGGCTAAGGTTGCTCAGGACAAGATCGCTGCTGGCGAAGGTGACGTGGCTTTCTACGAAGCCAAGGTCAAGACCGCGCAGTTCTACTTCAAGAAGATTCTGCCGCGCACGCAGTCGCACGCT
This sequence comes from Moraxellaceae bacterium UBA2477, assembly GCA_002342025.1. Lineage (GTDB taxonomy): Bacteria > Pseudomonadota > Gammaproteobacteria > Pseudomonadales > Moraxellaceae > Perlucidibaca. Next base: position 8,889 of record DDPD01000020.1, read on the forward strand.
GACATCATTGATGGTGGTGTTGATGTGCTCATGCAGTTGGATGCTGAAGCCTTCGCTTTCTAAGGTCGGATTGAGCACTCGTGGTACACAGAGGCCCGCATTCGCGGGCTTCTGTCTGTTCACTTCAGATTAAATTGCGGCGCGCTGGCTGAGTCAGGCGCCTTAGCTGAGAGGGATTTACTATGCCAGTTTTCAAGGCTCCGCTGCGCGACATGCGCTTTATCCTCGACGAGGTTTTTCAGGCTAGCGAGCTGTGGGCGCGCTTGCCTGCACTGGCGGAACAAGTGGATCGCGACACCGTAGACGCGATTTTGGAAGAAGCGGCCAAGTTCAACGAGAACGTAGTTTTTCCGCTGAATCGCAGTGGCGATGAAGAGGGTGCAACGTTTAACAATGGCGTCGTGACCACGCCCGCCGGCTTCAAAGATGCCTTCAAGCAGTATGGCGAAGGCGGCTGGATAGGCTTGGGTGCCGACCCTCGTTGGGGCGGTCAGGGCATGCCTAAAATGGTCACGGTCATGACCGAAGAAATTCTCTTTGGTGCCAACCCGTCGTTTGCTCTGTATCCCTTGCTGGGTATTGGCGCGGCCTTGGCGATGTCACAGCATGCGGGTGATGAGCTCAATGAGCGCTATCTGCCCAAGATTTATTCGGGCGAGTGGTCTGGCACCATGTGTTTAACCGAGCCACACGCTGGTACCGACTTAGGCATTATCAAGACTAAAGCCATTCCTCAGGCCGACGGTTCCTACGAAATTTCCGGTACGAAGATTTTCATCACCGGCGGTGAGCATGACCTCACGTCGAACATCATTCATTTGGTGCTGGCCAAACTGCCCGACGCTCCCGCCGGCTCGAAAGGCATCTCGTTGTTCTTGGTGCCCAAGTTCTTGGTGAATGACGATGGCTCGGTAGGCGCACGCAATGCGGTATCTGCCGGTAACATCGAACATAAAATGGGCATCAAAGCCTCGGCTACTTGCGTGATGAATTTTGATGGCGCAAAAGGCTGGCTGGTTGGCGAAGTGAACAAAGGCCTCGCTGCCATGTTCGTGATGATGAACTACGAGCGCCTGTCGATGGGCTTACAGGGCATTGGTGCCTCCGAAGTGGCGTATCAGAATGCGGCGGCTTACGCGAAAGACCGTATTCAAGGCCGTTCTGCAACCGGCGCTAAGCAACCGGAAAAAGCTGCCGACAGCATCCTGGTGCACGCCGATGTGCGTCGTATGCTGTTAAAAGTGCGTGCCCACAATGAGGCCGGTCGTTGCTTCGCCATGTATGTGTCGAAGTATCTCGATCTCGCCAAATACAGCACCGACGACGATGAGAAAGCGGCTGCTGCCAATATCGTCGCGCTCATGACGCCCGTGGCTAAGGCCTTCCTCACCGATAAGGCCTTTGATGCCTGTGTTGAAGCGCAACAAGTCTTTGGCGGTCATGGCTATGTGCGTGAGTGGGGCATGGAGCAGTTAGTTCGTGATACCCGCATTGCACAAATCTATGAAGGCGCAAACGGCATTCAAGCGCTGGATCTGGTGGGTCGGAAGCTGGTGAGCAACCACGGTGCGTTCATCAACACTTACTTAGCAGAAGTTCGTGCGTTGGTTGCGGCGACTGAGCAGGATGCGGCGCTGACAGGGTTTGCTCAAGCGACGGCTGAAGCGGCCAATGACATTGCCTCGGCAGCCGAGTGGATTCTCTCGGTTGCACGTACGCAGCCCAATGAAATCAGCGGTGCGTCGGTGGACTTCCTTCATGCCTTTGGATTGCTCTGCTATGCCCACATGTGGCTGCTCATGGCGCAGGCCGCTGGGAAGCAGCAGGGTGCGTTCTATGCCGACAAATTAGTCGTGGCCCGTTTCTTCTTTGCACGCTTACTGCCCGAGTTGAAGGCACGTGTGAGTGCATTGAAGGCCGGCTCAGACATGATGATGGCCTTGGATGCCTCCAGCTTCTAAGCCCTTCATCCCTACTGAAACAGGAAACCCGCTACGGCGGGTTTTTTGTTACCGAGCCTAATGAAACCTTGCCTTGAAGGGGGTTTGGTGTAACGATTAGTTATCTAAAAGTTACACAAAGTAACAATAAAAATTATAAGTGGATACACCTCATGCCTGCTCTTTCGCACTCACACTCCAAGTTCACTCATTTTGTTTCGGCTGCCTATGCCACCGTTTTGGCGCTGGCGATTGCTGGTTGTAGTGATGTTGCTCAAGTGGATAGGCAGCAAGCGGGGCGCTTTGTAGATAGTGAAGTTCAGGGCCTGTTTTATCAAACGGGATCCGCCACAGGTCAAACAGACCGAAATGGCCGTTTTATATATCGTCCCGGTAGCGAAATACGTTTTGGTTTACTGCAAAACCTGCCCTTAGGTGACGGACCGGTCTTTGCTAAGGCCACTATGACCCCTCGTGACATCTATCCTGGCGCGGCCAGTAATGACCGTCGTGTGATCAATCTCGCGCGTGTTCTTCAGTCCTTGGATAGAGATGAAGATACTTCGAATGGGATTGACCTCAGCAAGGCACAAGCTGAGCTGGCTGGGCTGCCATCCAATCAACAGCTGACACAGCTGAAGCTCAATGTTGCCCCTGAAAATTTGGCGGCAGAAAATCCCCAGTTCATGAGCTACCTCCAAAACACAGGTCGTGAGTTGGTGAGCCCAGAAGTTGCTGCACGGCATTTGGCTTGCTCTGAGCAAGATATTCAAAATGGTGAGAATCCGGACGGACGCTGCGCTTCAGATCCGGTGGTGATATCGCCTGTCCTCACGTCGATATCGGTACTGGAAGGGCAAGAGGATCACGTCAAATTAGTTGAATTAAGTCTTTCTGCAGCAACAGATAAAACGGTCACCGTTAACTATGAAACGGTGGCCGATAGTGCTGCCGCTGGTAGTGACTTTATCGCAGTCAGTGGGACCGCTACTTTCCCAGCAGGTAGTGTTACCCAGCGGATTCCAGTGACTATTCGTGGTGACAGCGTAGATGAAGATGATGAGCGTTTTTCGTTATTGCTCAGTTCTCCAAGCAACAATGCCACCCTCGCTGCTAATGTGATCAATGTGATCATTTTGGATGACGATACCGAGAGCGCGCCCGTTATCTTGACGCTGGCGCCTGCCACGCTGCAAGAAGGTGCTGGCAGCACATCCGTCACGCTTTTACGACAAGGCCAGCTGGATCGAGAGCTAACGATTCGCGTAAAGGCCCTTGATGGCACAGCGAAGGCAGATCAAGACTATGTGCGTGCTGAGGAAATACTGACGATTCCAGCGCAAGTCACGAGCTTCCAAATCCCTGTCACCATCGTGCAAGACGATTTAGTCGAGACAGATGAAAGCTTTAGCTTAAGTGTGGTTGGTGTGGACGCTGGTGTGACGGTGAATGGTTCGCCGGCCATCATCACCATTCAGGATGATGATCGTGCAGAAGTGATGCCAACGCTGTCGTTAGCGAATCTCTCGCAGTTGGAAGGAGATGCTGATGGTGTTGTAAAAGTCGTTGCCACCTTATCTGAGCCTGCACCGCGTGCCTTAGAGCTACACTACCGAACTCTGACTGGTAGCGCGCGTAGTCATGGCGAGCGAGCTGATTTTGTGGGTATCGCTGATAAGCTGATTATGGTGCCCAAGAATGCAGTTTCGGTGGAGTTGCCGATTACTGTTAGGGGCGATCGTTTTGAGGAGCGTGACGAATCTTTCAGCGTGATGGCTAGCCTGGCTGGTCAAGCAGAAAAAACGGCTACGGTCGAGCTCAAAAATGATGAGGCAGCAACGCTTTTCCAAGTTGGTAGTGCCAAGGTTTCGGCGACGCCTTCCAATGCTCAAATTGCCGGTGAAATGGAATCCTATGCGGGTGGAGCTCGTCGTCAATTTTTCCACTTAGGTGGTTATGGCTTCGGTCCATTTAAGCTCTTGCCGGGCTATGGCCCATTGCCTGAAGTTCGTGCGGGTGAACCACCCTTGCCGGTGTCTAATCCGCCAGCAGGTGCTCGATGCTTCAGCCCTGAAATTAGTGCGACCAATAAAACTCCTGCTACCTGCGCTGACGAAATTCATGTGCGTGTCATGGTCCTCATGGATCCTAAAACCGGGGAGCGCATCGCGTTTGTCACAATGGACGCGATCGGTGCGGGTAACTTGATTCAAGACGCTGTGAAGGCGGCTGTGAATCGTGCCAGTTGCGAGAAAAATCTGTGTATCCCGGTTCGCAACGTAATGTTTGGTCAAACCCACACCCATGCTGGTGCGGATTTGCAAGGCTTGTGGGGTGGCGTGCCGGAAAGTTGGCGCCAACAAGTGCTGGTGGATGGTACGGAGCAAGCCACAAAACTAGCGATTAGCAATAGCCGCCCAGCTCGCTTGAGCATGGCGCGTGGTGATGCTGATGAGTTCAATAATTATCGTCGTCCGAAGTATCGTGATGACTCGCATCACCAAGCGGACCCAGCTGTCACTTTGTTGATGGCTAAAGCAGATGATGAGGACAGCGACCGCGACACATTAGTCGGCAGCATGTTGCAATATGCTGCGCATCCGACTTCTATTGGTAATGACGACTATAAATTACCGGATGGGACTATCGTTCGTGTGCCACATCCGGACTACCCGATTGGCGTTACTGAGGCTTTGGAGGAGCGGTTCGGGGCGGCAGGTTTGTATTTTAATGGCCCCATTGCTGATGCTTCACCGGGAGGTGCCACTCAGGGCAGCACAGAGTATGCCCGTGTCAAATCGCGTGGACGTGCCTTGGCAGCAAAAGCATTTAGCTACTTAGCCAGCAATTCGGTCGCGATTGATCCCGTGATCAGCGTGGCTCATAAAGAAGCAGTTTTGCCTGTTTCAAACCCACTTTTTATTGGTTTGGGACTGTTAAGCCAATTCAATGGCTATTATCAGTTCAGTCAGCTTCCTAAAGACGATATTCCTGGCTTCGATCAGATGCCGCCCGAAGCGATTGCACAGTTTGAGGCGATACAGAATCAACTGCCTCAGCCTGCGCCTGTTGCTAGAACGCTAGTCAGTCGTATCAGCTTGGGTACAGTCAACGCAGCAGATGAAACGAAAAATCGCCTTGAGATTGTCACTATTCCAGGGGAGGCCACGAACTCATTTGGCCAGATGATTCGTCGTTTAGCCAATGACTCGCCGTTGACGCAAGCCAAGCCTGAGCGTCACACACTCTTGCTGGGCCTTACCCACAATAGTTTTGGCTACATTATTCCCGAAGAAGAATTTAGCTATGTAGATCCATCGGGCGGGGCTGGTCTGTTGGTGCCTGGTACAGCGTATGAAGAGTTTGTGTCGCTAGGTCCTTTAACAGCGCCCCTGTTGCGGGCGCAGGCTTATGCGCCGTTATTTGGCGTGGCACCACCTAATCCCTCGTTCCTTCCGCAGGCGATTACTGACTGTCAGATTGCCTTTGATTTTGGTAGTTGTTTCATCGGAGTCGGGCAAGATCGATTGATGCAGTTACTTGGCTTGCCTCAAGGTCTTTTGGGAAGCTTTAAAGACGGCATTAATTTCTTGGCGGAAGGCTGTCACACCGTGGCAGGGCCTTTAGAGCCTGCGTGTGCTTTATTCGATGCATTAGCAGAAGCGAGTGGATCTGTTCCTGGCCTTCCGGGTGCACCGGGTGGTGGCGGTACAAGTGAAGTCGCCTTGTTGCCTGAGGTGCTTCAGGCAACAACACGGGGTTGTGACTTTATTGATCCAGCCAACTGCTTGCTGCCCTTCCCGAATAATCACTTCACGCAGGCGGCAGACACAGAGACGGGTGTCCGGGTGAACTTTAATCCACTGGCCATGCCACGAAATGTGGCAGGAAAGCCGATTGATCCTACCGATCAAAATCGTGCCGATGGTTTTTCGCCAGGACAAACGCTGCTAATTCGCGTGCCCGGACTGAGCTTAGACAAAACGGCAGCTGCCGGCGTGCCGGTTCCTCGAATTGGTAAGCCTGGTTTTGGTCAGCAGATGGAGAACAGCCTGCATCCTGATACGGCGATTATGGTCTACGACGTGACAGATAATAAGCCTCATCTCGTGTGGGCTGAGTTGGATGCGAATGTCACGAGCTACACGTCGTGTGATATTCCTGCGCCGTTACAAACCCTGTCTGATTTGGGTGGTCAAGAGGATTTTACTAACGCAGTGCAAACCTTCCGCGCAGGTTGCAATGGCGCCACTAAGCCACTTCACGATGCGCGTGATGCAAGCGATCCCACCAGCGATCCTGGTCCGCTGCTGATTATTCGTCCGGGCATTAATTTTGAAAACGGCCATCGTTATATCGTTGCATTGAGAAAGCTACGAGATAGTGAAGGTCAGTTGATTGCCTCCACGCCCGGCTTCAGTTTGTGTCGTGATCAGGCGAATAGTCCTCTGCGTCAATTGCCTGCTGTAGCGCAACGGTGTGCTGCACTGGACGATGTCATGCAAACCTTGAAAAACAAGGTGGGCATTGATCCCAAGTCACTTTACAGTGCGTGGGACTTTACTGTGGCCAGCGAGCGCAGCTTAACGGGCCGTTTGGTGGGTATGCGTGACCAGGCGTTGGCGTCTGGAACGCCAGATTTCACTATCACCGCTGTTGAAGATCAGCCCTATGTTGCCAGCGCGGGCGATTGTCGTGATGGCGGGGCAACCGATAACTGTATCGCCCGTGTGATTCGCGGCACCATGACGGTGACGAACTTTATTGATCGTCCGGTATCCAACACCGGCCAAGGCGATGTAGATCGTCAGGTGGGTGGCAAATTCTGGTTTGGTACACCTAACCCAAGTGTTTATGAGGTGCCTAAGCCTTTCCCTGCACAACCAACCGTTAGTGTGCCGTTTACGTGTCATATCCCTCGCGCGGCGTTCTCGGGAAGTCGAAATACTGCCGCCGATACGAATATGGTCGTGAAACCCTCTCGGGTTTCGCTTTATGGGCACGGTCTGTTTGGTAGCAGAGGTGAAATTGGTCAAGGGCAGTTACGTCGCTTCGGTGGCGAACATAACTACACCTTCTGCGCCACAGACTGGGTCGGTATGTCCGGTGTTGCGGATGTGGCAAATGCTGCCGCAATTTTGCTGGATCTTTCGGGTTTCCCGACCTTATCTGACCGAGTTCAGCAAGGTATCTTGAACTTTGTGGTGATGGGGCGCTTGCTGAAGGCAGAGGATGGCTTTATCGCTGACCCTGCATTCCGTAGCGCGGATGGCCGTCCGCTGATTGATAACCGTGAGGTTTTCTATGACGGCAACAGTCAGGGCGGCATTGACGGAGGCGTGGTCGTTGCCGTGTCGCCAGATATCCATCGTGGTGTATTGGGCGTGCCCGGTATGAACTACAGCACCCTGTTGCAGCGCAGTGTGGATTTTGATGGTTATGCCCGACTGATGTATGCGGCTTATCAAAACACCATCGATCAGCAACTAGGGTTTAGTTTGATTCAGATGCTGTGGGATCGCTCTGAAAACAACGGCTACGCCCAGAACCTAGGGGATGGTGTGGGCGGCAGTGTTACTGTCGCTGGGCGCACCCACGTTCTAGGCAAACCTAACCGAACCCTACCTGGTTTGGACGGTAATCCACTGCCTGCCAAGAAAATTCTGCTGATGCCAGGTTTTGCAGATCATCAAGTCAGCATGACCAGCGCTGAGGTGATGGCTCGTACCATGGGCGTGGAGGGGGCGGATGTCTTCTTTAAGCGACCTAACCAGTGTTCCGGTGATGTGAAGCACTGTTTTGCTAACCGTGCAGATCTCTTAACACAACGTTACCCCGATGCCAGCCCGTTGGCCGGATTAGATTTATTCGATGAAGAAGGATATGCCGACCGTCAGCGCATTGCCGGCTCCGGAATCATCATTTTTGACGAAGGTAAAACGGCCATTCCACCAGCGGATAATCGGCCACCCAATGCCGATGACTTTGATCCGCATGAATACCCTCGCAATACCATTATTGGCCGCTGTCAAAAGGCCAGATTCTTGCGAACGGACGGCCGCCTAGTCTATTCGGACCTGTTGGCAACACCGCAAGCCTGTCCTCAAATGGATGGTGCAGGCATCTCGTTTACCGGTGATGCGGCGCCATTGCCACCACCCAATACTCCGCCTAGCAACGAACAGGTAAATGCGGGTTACGGTAGCGGCATTCTTGGAGCTTTGGCCGAGTTTGGTGCCAATCTCAATACGTTTATAGCCGCGTTAGTCAATGGCAACTTTGCGGGAGCGATGGACGCTGGCCAGTTCGCATTCACCCAATTTGGTCAGTCTCTGGCTGATGCCTTTAGCGGTGATGATGGTCCTGTTGCTGCTATTGCAGACGCGGGATCTGCCGCCCCTAATCCACAAAGCATGTTGGAGCGCTTCTTGGATGGCATTGGTCGCTTTTTAGGTTTGCAAGATGACCCTGTGACGGCTGTTGCAGCGGTCAAGGCGGCTCGTTCAGCTGAAGCGGTAATTCTGACGGGTGCGCAATTGCCAGGATGGTCATCACCTGCTGCTATAGGTCAAGGCTACCCCTACCCATCGGGAGCAAATATCACGGGTCAGTCGGGTGAAACCGAGTCGCTAGCGGCTCTAAATGCGATTCGTGATCCACTTAAGGTTGGCGAAGTACAGGATGCGCATAACGGCATGATGCTATACCCCGCCGCGGGTCAGGTCTTGCCATTGGGTACGCCGGTCGATGAGGTGGCAGCCTATAAATGGACAGGTTCTCGCTTTGAAGAAATTCCTGTTCAAGTCGATGAGAAATTCCCCTTCTTCTTGGCGAATTCTGGTTCATCGTTCTCCATTTATTCGGGCACAGATCCTGAACTAACCTATGCGTGGGATACCGAAAACTGGGCTGCAGTAGATGCCCCCAATAATCCCTGCAAGGCAGCGTATCCAGCGGGTAAGAAAGATCCAGTGGCGGCCTTGGATGACGATGACGAAATCGTCTTTATGGCTAGTGATGCCGGAAAAATGGCTCCTGTCGGTCAGGCTCCGAGCAATGCAACTCATGTGCAGATGGTGCGCTTGCAGGATGCCACAGACCCTCAAGCTGAGCGTATTGTCTATGTGGTCCGCCAAGCAGGCGGGTCTAGCTTCAAGAATACCTCTACGTACGTGCGCTACAAGCGTAACAGCAACGCAGATCAGTGGATCGATCGTAGCTTTTACGCCAACGATGACCCTGAAATTCTCGGCTCTAGCAACACCAACTATGGGCAAAATCGCAAAGGATCTGTCTGTCGTGATGGCGTAACACCTGTCGCTTCCATTGACCGTTTTCCTCGAGACGGCCTAGTGGTTGAGACAGATACATACCGGTGGGAGGCTACGGGCCGTTGGATGGTGCGCGATATCCGTATCAAAGCCCCAGGTGTTGCTAAGCCCAACTGGGCAGCAATTAAAGACACTCGACCTGACTTAATTGACCGCTGGAAAGGCCGCGCCTTCCAGCAATCCCCAGACTCCACTATTTCCTTGGTGGGCTTTGAGGATGAGCAGGTCAATTGGGAAGCGAACTCGACTCTTCTAGGCGAGCGTTGCGGACCAGTACGCTGCATGCGAGAAGTGTGGGGCGCGGACTCGGGCACGAACGTCACGAAAACAGAAACGTTCTATCGCGATGCCGTGGCGTATCGCTATCGAATTCGTGTGCATCCCATTCCGCCCGATGGCCTCTACACCAGCTGGGACTACAACAGAAATGCCATGTTGCCAACGTCAACTGAGCTAGCGAATGGTGTTGAGCCGGGTCGTTATTTCACCGCACTACGCCCACAAGGGGTGCCTGTGGACGGCATCAATGATGACCTTGGTCAGATTGACTCCGTTGCTCCTGTGGCTGGCCAATGTATGACCTCAGATGGCCCACGCCCGCCGGATGCTAAAGGACGCTGCCCGTTATTCTTGGATGCGGCTGATCCAACCTTTAACTTGCCCTTGGCTTTCAATAACTGGGAGCAAATCTCCGGTAAAGGTAATAGTGGATCGCTGGTGTATACCTTTGCCTTAAAGGGCGCTACGTCTTTGGCTAATCCTTTGGTAGTTCCCTACTATCGAGATGATGCCTGCTTGGATGATGGTACGGGGGATGACCCGGTCAAGCGGCCGTGGCCAGGCGAGTCCAGTGCAGATGCACGCGTGATTGCAGCCTATGCACAAAACGATGCGATTGCGCGTGGTGGTAATGGCAATGGCATCGTGGACTGTGAAGAGCAGCAAGGGGTTTATGGCGCTAATGGCATTCACTATTTTGCAACGCACGACAGCGACAATGCCTTTGTTCCAGTAACTTCCACTGAAGTAGATGGCGAGCAGTGGCAGTTTATGGTGCCTGCATCACAGCCGCGCAACGTGGGAGATGCCTACTCCAATATCATTCGTGCGCCATTGGTAGCGATTATTGTGCCGATGACCCCGCCATCGGTACCATTCTCTCCAGCCGCTCGACAAGAGCCCATGCTAACAGGGCGCCGTAGTGGCGCCCTGAGCTGGTTAACGCTGCTTCAGTAAGTCTTAAAAACGCGTCGATAAACCGACGCGTTTTTGTTTGCGTTCAATGGCCCGCATCGTAGCAAGCGCTCGCAAATAGCCCTCTTTAAGGCCGGCGAGTTCACGCACTGAACTTGAGCTATTTTGGTAGTACTCAGCTAGTTGGGCTGCACTGGCATACTCCTCTTGCTGCATCAAAACAGACAAGTCTCGCATCAGTCGAATTTTCTGCTGGTGAAAGCTGGTGCACGTAACAGATGGCACTAGTTTGATATATTGCCAACTTGGCTTATAGCCAGGTGCTGTGTCGCAACGCCAACGCTCTAAGCGCTGAGCAATCTGCCCATAAAGTTTGGGTTTATCTAATAGCTTGGGGCCTAGCCCTGCGCTGACAGTAGCTTTCAAACGATTCACTGTTTTTAGCTCTGCCTGAGCTGTTGGAATAACAGGGTAGCGTTGCAAGTCTGTTAAGCGACGGATTTGTGCTTGTTGATAAAGTAGCCCTGCCTCGACCAGACGACCTTGCTTTAGAGCGGTATTAGCCCCTACAAAAAGTGTCAACGCATCAGCACGTTGGCTATTTTGCAGCAAACTGTCAAGTTGGCCGAGCTGATAGCCATGGCTGCCAATAAAGGCAGGGCTTTCAGCATGCGCGTTGTAGCGATAACTAGGTGAAATCACCGGCTTTTGGGCCGAGGGATTAACTTTGCAGCCGTAAAGACTTAACGCAATAGCGCTTGAAATCAGTAAAAACGATAGCGAGGGCTTGGCTGCCTGCTTCATATCTTCAGCTCATCAGCATGGTTTTTAGCAAATCGTTTACCGCTGCTGGATTGGCTTTACCGCGAGAAGCCTTCATGACTTGCCCCACAAAAAAGCCGAATAGCTTGGCTTGTTTGGCTTCATCACTGGCACGGTATTGCTCAACTTGCGCAGCATTGTTCGCGATGACTTCCCGAATGACGGCCTCGATAGCGCCGGTGTCGGTTTCTTGTTTTAAGCCTTGAGTTGCAATGATTTCATCGGCACTAGCGCCTTCTTTAGCCATCAATGCAGCAAACACTTGTTTGGCAATCTTACCTGATATGGTGTTGTCCGTAATACGTAAAATTAAGCCGCCCAGCTGCTCCGGTGAGACTGGTGAATCCAGGATATCAAGCTCAGATCGATTTAGCGCAGCGAGCAGTTCTCCTGTGACCCAATTGGCGGCTGCTTTTGCGGCAGATACACCACCAGCGGCCATCATCGTGGCCTCAAAATAGGCGGACAAGTCGCGACTCGCAACCAATACCCCTGCATCATACGCAGACAGTCCCAGCTCGCTTTCAAAGCGGGCGCGCTTGGCCGCTGGAAGTTCTGGCAGGCTGGCGCGAATCTCATTTAGCGTGGTGTCATCAATAATGACGGGTAACAGGTCAGGGTCTGGGAAGTAGCGGTAGTCGTTAGCTTCTTCCTTGCTGCGCATGGCACGCGTTTCGTTCTTCGCGACATCGTAGAGCACGGTGGATTGCACGATGGAACGGCCCGACTCCAATTCGTCCATCTGCCACAGCACTTCGGCCTGAATGGCTTTTTCGATGAACTTGAACGAGTTCACATTCTTAATTTCACGGCGCGTGCCGAACGGCTGGCCGGGCTTGCGAATGGACACATTACAATCGCATCGCATCGAGCCTTCCGCCATGTTGCCATCAGAAATGTCGAGGTAGCGGATCAGCGCGTGTATGGCCTTGGCGTAGGCCACGGCCTCTTTTGCCGAGCGCATGTCCGGCTCTGAAACAATCTCCAGCAGCGGCGTACCGGCACGGTTGAGATCAATGCCGGTCATGCCGGAAAAGTTCTCGTGCAGCGACTTGCCAGCATCTTCTTCGAGGTGCGCACGGGTAATGCCGACGCGCTTCACTGTGCCGTCATCGAGCGTGATGTCGATGTGGCCCTTGCCGACGATGGGGTGATCCATCTGCGAGATCTGGTAGCCCTTGGGCAGGTCGGGGTAGAAGTAATTCTTACGCGCAAATACTGAGTGACGACCAATCTCAGCTTCGATGCCCAGCCCGAAACGGACAGCGTGGCGAACGGCTTCGGCATTAAGCACGGGTAATACGCCCGGCATGCCCAGATCAATGAGGCTGGCCTGCGTATTCGGCTCTGATCCAAACGTGGTGGAACTACCAGAAAAGATTTTCGATTGTGTGTTGAGCTGAACATGCACTTCCAGCCCGATGACGATTTCCCAAGTCATTATCCGTGTTTCCTCAAGCGAAAGCGGTGGGCAGCTGGCGGTGCCAGTCAGTCACTTGCTGATAGCGATGCGCCACATTGAGCAGGCGAGACTCACTCCAATAAGGCCCGATCAGTTGCAGGCCCACTGGCAGGCCGCGCACGAAGCCGGCAGGAATGCTCATGCCGGGCAGGCCGGCGAGATTGGTGGCAATCGTGTAGATGTCTTGCAGATACATCGCGATCGGATCTTCCTGCTTGGCGCCGAGTGCAAACGCCGTTTCCGGTGCGGTCGGGCCGAGGATGACATCGCAGTGCTGGAAGGCGATGTCGAAATCCTGCTTGATCAGGCGACGAACGCGCTGGGCCTGCAGGTAATAGGCATCGTAGTAGCCGGCCGACAGCGCATAGGTGCCGATCATGATGCGACGACGCACTTCGGCACCGAAGCCCTCGGCACGCGAGCGCTTATACAAGTCTTCGAGATCCTTTGGATTTTCGCAGCGATGGCCGAAGCGCACGCCATCAAAACGTGACAGGTTTGACGAGCACTCGGCCGGCGCGATCACATAATAGGCCGGCACCGACAGCCCGCTGTTGGGCAGGTCAACTTCCACCACCGTGGCACCGAGCTTCTCGATCTCCTTGATGGCGGCGTGAATCAGAGCTGCGGTGTCGGCATTTAGACCATCGCCGAAGAATTGTTTGGGCAGACCCACGCGCAGGCCTTGCAGCGAATCATTGAGGCTGGCGCGATAATCCGGCACCGGATGATCAATCGAGGTCGAGTCTTTGGCATCGTGCCCGGCCATGACCTGCAGCAGCAGGGCGGCGTCTTCGGCGGTCTGCGTCATCGGGCCGGCCTGATCGAGGCTGGAGGCGAAGGCAATCATGCCCCAGCGCGAAATGCGCCCGTAGCTGGGTTTGAGGCCGGTGAGGTTGCACAGCGCTGCCGGCTGGCGAATCGAGCCGCCGGTATCGGTGCCGGATGCTGCCGGGGCTAGGCGCGCCGCCACCGCTGCAGCTGAGCCGCCGGAGGAGCCGCCGGGCACGCGCGTGACATCCCACGGATTCTTCACCGAACCGTAGTAGGAGGTCTCGTTTGACGAACCCATGGCGAACTCATCCATGTTGGTCTTGCCGAGCATGACCAGGCCGGCCGCGTCGCAGCGGCTAATGACTTCAGCGTTGTAGGGCGAAATGAAGCTCTCAAGCATTTTCGAGCCGCACGTTGTTTTCACGCCCTGGGTGCAGAAAATATCTTTTTGAGCGAGCGGAATGCCACTGAGCAGGCTGGCTGTGCCATTGCTTCGTGCGGCATCGGCGGCCACTGCTTGGGCGAGTGCAAGCTCTGGGGTGACGGTGATGAAGCTATTGAGGCCGCCTTCAGCGGGATTGTCATAGCGCGCAATGCGATCAAGGAAATGCTGCGTCAGTTCCACGCTGGAAAAATCGCGACGCTCCAGTCCGAGGGCTAGGTCGGCAAGCGTTAGGGTATGCAAAGTCATAGCGGTTTCTACTACTAAATTATTCGACGACGCGGGGCACGAGGTAGCACCCATCCTGAACGGCGGGGGCAATACTTTGATAAGTATCTCGTTGATTTAATTCGGTTACGCGGTCTGCACGCAGGGGCTGAGTGGCATCCAGAGGGTGCGCCATGGGCTCAATGCCTTGGGTATTGGCCGCCTGAAGCTGATCGATCAGCCCCAAAATGTTATTAAGACTGTCAGTGACGCGTAAATTTTCTTCAGAGGGCAGTTGCAGACGGGCAAGATGGGCGATGCGCGCCACCTGATCGGTGGTCAGGGCCATGAGGGCGAACTCCAGACGATGCCGCCCTGCGTTTGCGGGCGGCCATAAAGGATTGCGAGTGCATTAAAGAACGCAAGTTATCACAGAACAGAACTTGTCCAAAATGGTCTCTTTGTTTAACCTAGCGCCACTTTAGTGCTTGTCACATACCAGTTTCAGGCTAGGCTTCTTTGCGCGACGCCACGCGCTCATCAAATCGGAATTGCTCATGTTGTTTAAACGCCTCCTAGGGATGTTCTCCACCGACCTCGCTATCGATCTCGGTACCGCCAACACACTGGTTTACGTGCCTGAGCGCGGTATCGTTTTGGATGAGCCATCAGTTGTTGCCATCCGCACCTCCGGTGCTACTAAGACGGTCGTGGCTGTAGGTATGGACGCCAAGCGGATGCTGGGCCGTACACCGGGCAACATTGCCGCCATTCGTCCACTAAAAGACGGCGTGATTGCTGACTTTGAAGTCACCGAAAAAATGCTGCAGTACTTCATCAAGCGAGTGCATGACACAGGCTTTATGCCACCGCGTCCTCGTGTACTGGTCTGTGTGCCTTGCAAGTCGACATTGGTTGAGCGTCGTGCCATCCGTGAGTCCGTGCTGGGCGCGGGCGCACGCGAAGTGCGCTTGATTGAAGAGCCGATGGCCGCTGCCATTGGCGCAGGTCTGCCGATTGAGCAGGCATGTGGTTCCATGGTCGTCGATATTGGTGGTGGTACCACTGAAATTGCCGTGATCTCGCTGTCGGGCTCGGTATATTCTGACTCCGTCCGCATTGGCGGTGATCTGTTTGATGATTGCATCGTGTCCTATGTTCGTCGTCAGCATGGCTGCTTGATTGGCGAAGCCACAGCTGAGCGTATCAAGCAAGAAATTGGTACGGCTTTCCCCGGTGGCGAGCTGCGTGAAATTGAAGTCCGTGGCCGTAACCTCGCTGAAGGCGTGCCTCGCACCTTTACGCTCAACTCCGATGAAATTCTGGGTGCTATTCAGGATCCGTTGGCAGGTATCGTAACGGCGATCAAGAGCGCGCTGGAGCAGACACCGGCTGAGTTGTCCGCTGATATTGCGGAGCGTGGCATGGTGCTGACCGGTGGCGGCGCGCTGTTGCGTGACCTCGACAAGCTCTTGGCCAAAGAAACTGGCCTTCCCGTGATTGTGGCGGAAGACCCACTGACCTGCGTAGCACGTGGCGGTGGACGAGCACTTGAGTTCATCGACAACATCGCTTACGACATGTTGTTCCAGGATTAAGTTATCGCTGGGTGGTAAGAGCCGGCCAATGTGCCGGCTTTTTCATATTTTCCTTGCGGGCATGGCTTGTCTCTGTGGCTAGGCCGTGTATAAAAACACAAGGTAACACGGTGCCCTCGGGAGGCCATCATCGACAACTCGTTGTTTACTCGTCAGCGCGGCGACAGGGTTCATATTCTCGCGACTTTGACGTTATCCGCAACATTGCTTGTGGGCGACAGCTTTCAGTGGGGCTGGCTTGCTGCGTTGCAACGGCAGCTCTATGCCATCGTAGAGCCGGTCTATATGGCGATTGCTTTGCCCGGCGCTGTCGTGGATGAGGTGGCCGATGTAATGCGTTTTGGCGGGGCTCTCAAGAAAGAAAATGCACACTTGCGCCAGGTGAATTTGGTGCTATCGGCACGCGTACAAAAATTATCCTACCTGAGTAATGACAACGCACGGTTACGTGATCTGAAAGTCGCAGCAGAGTCTCTTGATAACCGAGTGGCGGTAGCGGAAGTGATTGGTGTGGATCCAGATACAACACACCATATCTTAATCATTAATCTGGGCGCTAATGCGGGGCTATTTAAAGGGCAGCCTGTTTTAGATGCTCGTGGAGTCGTTGGTAGAGTCCAGTTCGTGGGGAAACAAACGGCTCGTATTATGCTGATTTCAGACCGACAACATTCAGTGCCTGTTCGTATCAACCGCAATGGTATTCGAGCCATTTTGAGTGGCACCGGAGATCCTGATGAGCTTTCACTTCAGTTCGTCCCGGAAACGGCAGATATTAAAAAGGGTGATTTATTGGTGACCTCTGGGCTGGGGCAAGACTTTCCTGCTGGCTATCCCGTTGGGGTTGTGACGCGCATTCGTAAAGTGCCTGGCGAGCAGTTCTTAGAGGTATCAGCGAATGCGGTTGCTGCCTTAGATCGTAGTCGTTATTTATTAGCGTTGTTTGAGCGTCCGACTGTTGCCACAAGCGTTCCTTTGCCTGAGTCATCTGTGACCACGCCACCGGTGTCCCCACCTGCTGTTAGTGCGCCGGTATCGGAAGCTAGTGCTCAACCTACCCCGTCCAGCACTCCTACTCCTGATGCGCCAGAGGTGCCCCGTGGCTAGCAACCCGCGTAGTCCATTTCTAGCGATTATCTGGAGCTTATTAGCAGCCCTGCTAATGAGCATTCTGCCTTTGCCTGACGCGTTGCAGGCGTGGCGACCAGAGTGGGTCATGCTAGTGCTGATATTTTGGGTCATGCATGCTCCATCATGGGTAGGCCTTTGGTTTGCTTTCGTCATGGGGTTGCTGCTTGATGTGTTTTTGGCGGGTCCGCTCGGGCTCCATTCTTTAGCTCTCGTGCTCGTTATTTTTGTCACCCGCATGACGCAACGATGGTCAGGCATTTTTTCGGTACGTCAAACCACTGCGCTGGTTTTCTTGCTAATTTTGTTTGAGCGTTTGGTGATGTATTTCGTACTTGCTATGCGAAACGAAGCGCCAGCTGACTTAAGCTATTTCTGGCCAGCTGTAGCCAGTGCCTTGATCTGGCCGACGGTTCTGTTGTCTTTACGCCGCTGGACGCAGCGTTAATGATGTCTGGCGGACTTTATTTGGCTTCGGCCTCTCCACGGCGTGCTGATTTGCTTCGGCAAATTGGTATTACTGCTCGATGTTTGCCGGCTGATGTTGATGAGTCTCTGCGTTTGGGTGAGTCCCCCGATGACTACGTTCTTCGCCTGGCTTTGGCAAAAGCAGAAACTGTTGCTGCTCGCTTAGTTCATATCCAAGACCCTATCTGGGTGTTAGCAGCTGATACGACGGTGGTGGCGGGGGGAGAAATTCTTGCCAAGCCCGAAAGCTTTGCCGACGCGCAACGGATCTGGCGTCATCTCTCTGCACCTGATCATCGTGTGCTG
This sequence comes from Moraxellaceae bacterium UBA2477, assembly GCA_002342025.1. Classification (GTDB taxonomy): domain Bacteria; phylum Pseudomonadota; class Gammaproteobacteria; order Pseudomonadales; family Moraxellaceae; genus Perlucidibaca. Next base: position 26,561 of record DDPD01000020.1, read on the forward strand.
ACCGGTATTGCTCTTTGGCATGCGGGTAAAGTTAAGCATTGCGTCGTAACGACACGGGTAGACTTTGCTGGAATTCCTGAAGCAGACCAAAAAGCGTATTGGGAGACCGGTGAGCCACAAGACAAAGCAGGCGCTTATGCCATTCAGGGCCGAGCTGCGTTATATATTCGCGGCATAGAAGGCAGCTATAGCAACGTGGTGGGTTTGCCATTGGCTGAAACAGCCGCCTTACTGCGGGACGCGAATTTTCCACTTTGGCCTTAAGGAGTGCTATGCGCACCCTCAGCACGGATGAAGTCTTAATCAATGTCACGCCCATGGAGTCGCGTGTCGCTCTGATTGAGAATGGCGTAGTGCAAGAGCTGTTTATTGAGCGAACGGCAAAACGCGGTTTGGTCGGCAATATTTATCGCGGCAAAGTCGTTCGGGTCTTGCCGGGAATGCAGGCTGCTTTTATAGATATTGGCCTAGAGCGTACAGCGTTTTTACACATCAATGAGGTGCGCATTCCGCCCAAAGGCCTGCGCCCACAAACCATCCAAGAGTGCCTGCATGACGGCATGTCCGTTACTGTTCAGGTCATGAAAGACATGATGGGCAGCAAGGGGGCTAGGCTGACCATGGACTTGTCCATTCCCTCGCGTTACCTCGTCTATATGCCTTATAGCGACCAAATTGGCGTGTCGCAAAAAATTGAAGATGAGCCCGAGCGTGAGCGCTTAAAACAGTGGATTCGTCGCTTGCGAGAGACCTCTCCCGATGAGCTCGGTGGCGGCTTTATCATCCGCACGGTTGCTGAAGGCGCACATGATGCTGAGCTTGATCACGACATGGCGTTTTTGCTCAAACTTTGGCGTCATGTTCGCGAGCGAGCCATTTATACCAATGGCCCAGCCTTGATTTATGAGGAGCTGCCGCTCTCCTTGCGCACCTTGCGCGATATTGTCGGCGCCAGCGTGTTGAAGGTGCTCATAGATTCTCGTGAAACCTACGCCAAGGCGATTGAGTTTGTGCGCGAGTTTGTGCCGGGCTTGGAGTCGCGCTTAGAGCACTACCCCGGAGAGCGCCCACTTTTTGATTTATATAATGTCGAAGACGATTTGCAGAAAGCCTTGCAGCGCAAAGTGCTGCTGAAGTCGGGTGGTTATCTGATTATTGATCAGACCGAAGCCATGACCACGGTAGACGTGAATACCGGCTCGTTTGTTGGCTCACGTAACCTTGAAGACACCGTGTTTAAAACCAATCTCGAAGCCACGCATGCGATTGCTCGACATCTGCGCTTACGCAACCTCGGTGGCATCATCATCCTCGACTTTATTGACATGCAGGAAGAGGATCACCGCAGTCAGGTCTTGCGCTCGCTGGAAAAAATGCTCAGCCGTGATCATGCTAAAACGAAGATCACTCAAGTCTCTGAGTTGGGCTTAGTGGAGATGACGCGCAAGCGCACAAGAGAGTCCTTAGAGCATTTGCTATGTGAGGGCTGTCCGACTTGTGCGGGCCGAGGTACCGTTAAAACAGCAGAAACAGTCTGCTTTGAGATTTTTCGAGAGATTCTTCGTGAGGCGAGGGCCTATGATGCCGCTCACGGATACTCTGTCGTGGCCAATCAGCGTGTCATAGATCGTCTGCTGGGCGAAGAGTCTGCGGCGGTGGCGGATCTGGAGCACTTTGTGGGTAAGCCCATACGCTTCCAAGTCGAGGCGATGTATCACCAGGAGCAGTACGATGTGGTTTTGCTCTAACGCGCGTGAGTTGAGCGAGTGACACACACGGTGTCGCGCTTAGATCGTGTATTGCATAGCAGCTTAATGGTATTGGCTGCTCTGCTCATCCCACTTGCCTTAGTGGTGGGTTTGGGTCGTGAGCTCATGCCCTATGTGGGTGATCAAAAGCAACATGTTGAACACTGGTTAAGCGCAAAATCCGGCTTAGATATTCGTATCGGTACGTTAGCGGGCGATTGGCGCCAATTAAGTCCTGTGCTTACCGCAAAAGATATTACGCTGCGTGATCCTGCCCATCCTGAGAAGGTGCTTTTAACGATTCCTTCCATGTCGACAACGCCAGACTGGTGGGCGACCTTACTCGATCTCAGTCCACGATTACGCACCACGCTTACAGGGCTGCAAGTGACGTTGTTGGCTGCCCCGGACGGCAGTATTCAAGTGAAAGAGTTCGCTAGTTTAAAGCAGTCTGATCCGGCGAATGCCTTGAAGGGGTTGCGTTGGCTTTTGGCTCAGCCCGGGTTGACGCTAGAAGATAACCAATTGCATTGGCAGGTTTCTGGCCAACCCCGTTTGACCCTTAAAAAGCTGCACTTAACCCAATTTAATGCCGTGTCGGATTATCGTCTTCAGGTGGGCTTCACACTGGCCGGTAGTGAGGAAGAGCAGCAAGCTCTACTGGTCATGGGGCAGGATCCAATGGCATGGCGTGACAGCCCATGGCAGTTGTATGTGCAAATGAACACGCTATCGGCTTGGCAGCCTTGGCTTAACAGTCTTAAGTCCATTTGGCCGATACCGTCAATCAGTGATTTGCAATTAAAGCAGGGTGATTTAAAGCTCTGGCTGGGGAGCAAGGGAGGCGCTCCGCGCACGCTATCGGCCGCGCTCAATAACGTTGACGCTACGGTTGCATTGCCTGCACATGGGGAGCAGAGCATCGTCGGGCTGAGCGGTGTGCTGAACATGACGCATCACGCAGATAATTGGACATTTGCGGGCGATGATCTGGCGGGTCAGCTCAATGGATTGGCGCTGCCGTTGCGCCGATTTGCGGTCGATTTACGACCCGATAAAATGACTATTGCGGCGGCTCGTATGGTCCTGCCGCAGTTACAAGCTCATGCACTTCAGTTGAAGTTACTGCCCCAGCGGCTGGTGGCTCAGTTGGCAGAGGCGCAGCCGCAAGGCGTCTTGCCACGGCTTCATCTGCAGCTAGATAAGACGCAGGCAGGTTGGCAATTTCAGCGTGTAGAAGCGGAGTTTAAAGCACTCAGTGTTAAGCCTCAGGGCAAGCGCCCTGGCTTCGAGCGAATGGCAGGGTGGCTAAGAACAAGCGCCCGCACAGGGCTGGTTTATTTCGATACGCGCCAAGCTCGATTGTTGCTGCCCGACGTCTTTCGCGAACCGATCGCGGTAGATAGCCTGCAGGGTGGGGTGCGCTGGCAGCATCGAGAGGGCTTATGGCATATCGATAGTGATGTGTTAAAGCTAGTGAATGCCGATGCTGAAGCGAATGCTCAGTTTGCGTTGCGCCTGCCGGACAAGAATCCAGGCCAAGGTCAGTTGGAGCTACTCGCAGGCCTACGCAATGCCAAGTTGGCTAGTGCGTATCGCTATGTGCCGTGGCATTCAGCGGGCGACAATACGTTGGCCTGGCTCAAAAAGTCGCTGACATCGGGAGACATTGAGCAGGCTAGCTTTGTTCATATCGGCCCACTTTACGGCGGCCCAAAGGGCGGCCGTCTGGATATGCAATTCAAACTGAAGAACGCTGTCCTAGACTACGTGCCGGGCTGGCCCGTGCTCTCTGGCTTAGATGCTACCGTGGATATTTCTGGGCAGCGCTTAACCGTGCGCGGTGAGCGCGGCAACATACTCTCTGCTCAGGCCAAGAATCTGGTCGCTGACATTCCGGATCTTCACCGCCCCGTGTTATCCATTAACGCAGACCTAGCGCTGGATTTAACGGATGTCGATAAGCTATTAGCCGAGTCGCCTTTAAAGAAACAGACTGCCGGGGTGGCTGAGCGGTTGGCATTGTCTGGCCCTGCGCAGGCTCGTTTGACCCTTTCCGTGCCGTTGTCATCAGGCACCACCGCGGTGAAAGTAGATGCGCAACTGAATAACGCAGTCATTGAGCTGGCGCAGGAGAATCTGCGATTTGAACAGGTCAAAGGCGCTCTTCGATTTGATAGTCAGCAAGGCTTGGATGCGTCATCTCTGCAGGCAGCTCTTTGGCAAAAACCAGTGACCATCCAATTGCGCGGTGAGCAGCGTCGGGGGCAGTGGTGGCAACAAAAAGTATTTGTTCAAGCACCCATTGATATGACGGCGTTAGGTCGTTGGTCTGGCGTAGATGTTTTGCGCTACGCCCGAGGTGGCTCAGTGGCTGATGTGCAGGTGAATTTGCCTGTCTCGGCACCCGGGTTAAGTAGTTTGCAAATCAATAGTAGCCTGGTGGGCACGCAAATTCTGTTGCCCGCGCCTCTGGGCAAGTTGGCAGCCACTCCTCTGCCGATGCGCTACCAAACAACACTCGGCCAAGCGCCAGAGCACAAGGCCAGTGTGACGCTGGGGAATGACCTGCGCATGGGTGTCGTCACCAAAAATGGTGGGATTCAACGCGCATTAATTCGCTACGGCGTACCTGGTTTAGCTTGGCCCAGTCAGAGTGGTATTTCTGCCGATTTGCGCGTCGCCAAAGTGAACCTTTCCGCGTGGCAAGATTTTATCGCACAGCCGGTATTGGCCTTGCCGGGTCGAAAATCCATGACGGCGGAATTGCCGGCATTGCATCAGATCAATCTGGAAACAGACGCGTTGCAATTAGGTGACGAGAGTTTTTCCAATACGCGCATTAGGGCCACGAAAATTGATAGCGCGTGGGACTTCCAGCTGAAAGGTTTGCAGCCTGCGCGCTGGCCTAATTGGCCGGTGACCGAAGTGTCTGGGGTGTTGCGACAACAAAATCAGGCATGGATGCTTTCGCCATTAACGCTCAAACAGCCGCTTTTGAATTTTGCAGGCAGTGCCACATGGGGTCTGCAAGGCGAAAAAATGACGCAGGTAAAGGGGAAGCTTGAAGCGAAAGATATCGGTGAAGTCATGGCCCAAATGGGTGTTGCCAATGCCCTGAGTAGTGAGTCCTTAGAGGCTAGCGGTGAGTTGTTTTGGCCCGGCGCTCCCAATGAGTTCAGCCTTAATCAAAGTTCAGGCAATGTGACGGCGACGCTGAGGCAGGGACGTTTAAAAGAAGTGAGTGGCGTCAATTTAGCGACCCGAATTTTTGGCCTGATTAACGCCAGTAATTTATTAAGACGCCTGCGCTTCGATTTCACCGATATCACGCGCAAAGGCATTAATTACGACAAAATTATTGTGAAGGCGGATCTCAATCAAGGGGTGCTCAAGCCTGCACAATTTGATTTAGAAGGGCCCACGGTACAGATTCGCGGGCGTGGTTGGGTCAATCTCAATACTCAAACTTTAGATCAGCAGTTGCGTGTGGGTGTTCCCGTCAGTAGTGCTGTGCCGGTGCTTGCTGGCTTTTTGGCGGGCCCCATTGTGGGCGGCGCTTTAGTCGCGGCCGATCTTTTATTGGATAAGCAGCTGGCAAAACTCACCTCAGTTCGCTACCGGGTCAGTGGTAGTTGGGAGAACTTGGTTGTTGACGATGAGGCTTTGGAATCGTTGCCGGCGAACCTGCCCAAGTCGGATGCAGCAACGGATCCCAAGCCATGAATAAAGCCTGCGTTGCTGCTTGGCAAATGGTGAGTAGCTCGGAGTGGTCCGATAATCAGGCCAGTTTAGCTCGCGGCTTTGCGCAAGCGGCTCATGCAGGCGTAAAGCTATTACTAATCCCCGAGAATGCCGCCATTTTTGGTGCAGCAGCGCAGCTGGCTGAGGCCGGGCAGATTCAGCTCATCATGAAGTGGTTTTCTGATCAGGCGCGGCAGCATGAACTGACCTTGATCGCCGGCACACTCCCGCTCAGACAGCGCCCTGATGGTGTCACAGTACCTGGAGACCGTGTGCGCAGTGCAACACTGGTTTTTGGCCCTGATGGCGCTTTGCTGGGACGCTACGATAAGCGCCATCTTTTCGATGTTGATGTGCCAGACGCGCAAGGTCGCTACCAAGAGTCGGCCACCTTTGAGCCCGGCGATGACATTCCCCTGATCGAAACACCTGTCGGACGTGTCGGTGTGCTGACCTGCTATGACCTGCGATTTCCTGAGCAAGCGCGACATCTGCGCCGCTTAGGCGCGGATATCTTAGTGGTGCCTGCCGCATTTACCGCAGTGACCGGCGAGGCGCATTGGCAGGTACTGTTGCGTGCCCGTGCGATTGAAAATCAATGTTTGGTCATCGCGGCAGGTCAGGGTGGGCAGCATAGTGAGCAGCGCAAAACCTGGGGTCATAGCCAAGTGATCAATGCGTGGGGTGAGGTTCTGGCAGAGCGCCATGAGTCGGGCGAAGGGTTGGTTACGGCGTTGTACGATGAGAGTGAGCAGCATGAATTAAGGCGACGAATGCCGGTGGAGCAGCATCGTCGCGATTAAGCAATAAACCATCCCATTACATGGCTAGTGCCGCTAGCTCGCGTAAGTAAATCCACAGTTTATGGCGAGCAGGTCGCGTCGTCTCATTAATCTCAGTGATCCCAGCGGCTTCGGTGCTAACCACTTCTTTTCGTGCCAAGCGAACCAGCGTGCGTAGCGTGTGTCGGTCAGCGGCAGGGAAGCGTGTCATGACTTCTCCCAGCAGCTCATCGCCGTGGGTAATAAGGCGTGCAAGCAATAGGTCTAGTTGTCGCTGTAAAGCCGGGTTACGCAGAGGGTTGAGTGCCGCCAGCAGGGCTGCTTCATCCGCTTGCCGCATTAATTTGCCAATGTACTGACGCTGCCGGCGAATGGCCTCATGAGCCTTGATGCGTTTGAAGTCGAGCAGGGCTTTCAGCAGGGCGTCTTCTAGCGGAAGCTTTTTAAGCTGCGCTTCACTCATTTCAGCTAAGCGTTCGCCCAGCACTTGCAAGCGATCAGAAGATTTTTTCTGGTCGGTTTTGCTCGGACCAAAATCTTCGTAATCATCTTGCGGGGTAAAGTAGCCACTCATGACGCTCTCCAACAGCCGCGGGCATGGGCTGGAACGGCGTGGATGATAGCAAGGTTGTGCCTATTCGGCTTCGTCAAAACGCCTTGCGAGCAGACTTTGCACGGCAGCCACGGCAGCATCGGCATCATCCCCTGCGACATGCAGCTGTAATTGTGAGCCTTGGCCTGCACCCAGCATCAGTAGTGCCATGATGCTGCGAGCATCCACTAAGCGCTCACCGCGACCAATACGTACCGTGGATCTAAAAGGGGCAACGGTTTCTACCAGCTTCGCAGCAGCACGAGCATGCAAACCTAGCTTGTTAATAATATCCACGGTCAGATGGTGTTCAGCCATGCTGGCCTCGGCGACTCAACTCACGATGGCGTAGTTGTAGATTCGGCAAATCCTCTCGTAAGGCGGCAAATAGACGTTCGGCAAGATAGACCGAGCGATGTTGCCCGCCAGTGCAGCCGATTGCGACCGTGACATAGCTGCGGTCGCTGGCTTGGAGTTCGCGTACCCAGCGCAGCAAAAACTGATAAATATCTGAATACAGCGCTTCAACCAAGGTTTGACCCGATAAATACTCAATGACGGCGGGGTCCCGTCCGGTCAAGTCGCGAAGAGCGGCTTCCCAGTGTGGATTGGGGAGGCAACGGGCATCGAACACCAGATCGGCATCTAGCGGAACGCCATGTTTGAACGCAAAAGATTGAATCTGTACGGCCTGGTGTGCCGAGGTGACAGGCTCTAGTCGCTGCTTCAGCGCTTCGCGCAGGTCATGAACGGATAAGGCGCTGCTATCAACACGTAAGTCCGCACGCTGAGCCAAGGGCTCCAGCAGTTCGCGTTCGTAGGCCAATGCCTCCTCAAGGGAGCGTTCGGCATTACTCAGGGGGTGGCGTCGGCGGGTAGAGCTGAAGCGAGCCAGCAAAATATCATCACGCGCATCGAGGAAAACGATTTCCGGGACGCAGTTTTGCACATGCAGCTGCTGCGCAATGCTTTCGTAGCGACTGAGGTCGCGAATACGGTTGCGCGCATCAATGCCGACAGCAAGACGGACTGGGCGCTCTTCAACATCGTCACGAAAGCTCGCTACCAACTCTGGCAACAAGGCCACGGGGAGATTGTCGACACAGTAATAGCCTAAGTCTTCGAGCTGATGGAGCGCGGTGGACTTACCTGAGCCTGATCGTCCGCTAACAATGACGAGTTTCATGAATTGGACCAGTCGCAAAAAGGGATAGCCCTATCCTCGTGGCGATGCTGACGGTTGGCAAGTGACAAAGTGGTCATCAACCTAAAAACAAGGGTCTATAACGCAGAAATGCCCAGCATAGGCTGGGCATTCGATGGTAAGCAGTTCAGTTGCAAGTGCCTAGGTAAAGCTCAGTGCATCTGGTGCTTTTCTTTGTGTCGCACAATTTGTCGGTCTAACTTATCCGACAGCGCGTCGATGGCTGCGTAGAGGTCCTCAGATTCGGCGATGGCAAAGAGCTTTGCCCCCGACGTTCGGATGACAGCCTCGGCCTTTTGGACCAGCTTATCGACGCTGAGAATAACTTGCATACTGGTGATGTGGTCGAAGTGTCGCTCGACCTTAGACAGCTTGCTGGCGGTGTAGTCTTTCAGCGCGCTGGTGAGTTCAACGTGGTGTCCACTAATGGTCATCTGCATGAGACGCTTCCTCGCTTTCGTTGGTGACGACAGCGGGGGCCGGAGCTTCCAGCGTTCAGCGGGTCGGACGGGCAGAGTGGCCTTGCAGCCAAGGTGTCCGGGCGGCCTGTCGAGGATGGAAGCAGAGGTCCCCAGTTAAAACTGAGTGACACGGTACATACTTCACTACATTCAACAACCGGTATGCTTTGACTCTAGCATAGGGCCAAGGGCTTAAAGCAAGCGTTTTCTGTCGCTCGATGAGGCGATATTGAGTGACTCTCTGTACTTGGCGATGGTGCGTCTTGCAACTTCAATACCTTGCGCTTGAAGAAGATCAGCAATTTTGTTGTCGCTCAGTGGCTTTTTCGGATTTTCGGCCGCAACCAGTTGTTTGATCATGGCGCGAATGGCCGTGGATGAGGCCTCTCCACCGGCACTGGTGCTGACATGGGAGGAGAAAAAGTACTTCAGCTCAAACAAGCCGCGGGGTGTATGCAGGAACTTTTGAGTCGTGACGCGCGAGATGGTGGACTCATGCAAGCCCACTTCGTCGGCGACATCACGCAAAATCAAGGGCTTCATAGCAACCGGGCCATCGTCTAAGAAGCCCCGTTGATGCTCGACGATGCAGCTGGCGACTTTAAGCAAGGTCTCGTGGCGGCTTTGCAGGCTCTTGATGAGCCAGCGCGCTTCCTGCAGATGATCGCGAATAAATTGGTTGTCACGGGTGCTGTCGGCACGACGCAGCATAGAGGCATAACCACTGTTAACGCGCAGTCGTGGGGCTGCGTCAGGGTTCAGCTCGACACGCCAGCGGCCATTCATTTTACGCACGACTACGTCCGGAATGAGGGCCTTGTCATCGGCGCTCGCCCAGCCTTCACCGGGGTGCGGCGTGAGTTCGCGGATAAGTTTAAGTGCCCGATGCACCGCTGCTTCGCTGAGCTTTGTGAGGCGCATCATGCCCGCTAAATCGCCATTGGCGAGACGGTCACAATGATCGCGCAAAAGCAATCGAGCATCGGCGAGGCCGGGGGTGGCGTCGTCACGCTGTCCGAGCTGAATGAGTAAACATTCGGCTAGGTTGCGGGCGGCGACACCGGGAGGATCGAATTGCTGCACCCGATGTAGAACAGCAATGATTTCATCTTCTTCAGCTTCTTGCTGACGCCAATGCAGGGCCGTAGCCGCCAGCTCTTCTAAGCTGACGGTGAGATAGCCACGCGCATCGAGACCATCAATAATGGCTTCAGCAATGAGCCTATCGAGGTCCGAAAAACGCGTGAGGTTGAGCTGCCAGCGTAGGTGATCCTGTAAAGTTTCGGTGGGCGCGCTACGACTTTCAATGGGGTCGCCGTCTTCATCAAGGCTGTCGCCGCCGCCGCCACTGCCGCTGGTGCCGGCATAAATATCATCCCAAGCGGTATCAACGGGCAATTCATTAGGAAGATCGTGCTGGTGATCTAGATCCAGCGTTTGGCTTGCCGCATCAACCGTTTCGGGCGTTCCGGCAGTTACCTGAGTGATGGGGTCGGAGGATGCATCCGATCCGTCATCAAGCTCTAGCAGGGGATTACTGTCGAGCGCCGCTTGAACCTCTTGTTGAAGCTCAAGTGTAGACAGCTGCAGCAGCTTAATGGCTTGCTGAAGCTGCGGCGTCATGGTGAGGTGCTGCCCTAGCCCCATCTGGAGCCCGATTTTCATCACAGTGAGAACTGCTCCCCAAGATAGACTTCACGCACCAATGGATTGGCTAAAATCTCAGCGGGTGTGCCCTCGGCAATTTCAACGCCGGCGCTAACGATGTAGGCCTTTTCACAAATATCGAGTGTTTCGCGCACATTGTGGTCGGTGATTAAAACGCCAATGCCGCGCTGCTTTAGGTGCATGATGATGCCCTTGATATCGGCGACCGAAATCGGATCGACTCCGGCAAAAGGCTCATCCAACAAAATAAATTGCGGGTCACTGGCGAGTGCGCGTGCGATCTCAACACGACGGCGTTCTCCGCCAGACAAACTCATGCCAAGGTTGGTACGAATATGGCCAATATGAAACTCAGCCAGCAGGGACTCAAGCTTGGCTTGCTGAGCGGCTTTATCTAGGTCTTTGCGTGTTTCCAAAATCGCTAAAATATTGTCTTGCACGCTGAGCTTGCGAAAAATGGACGCCTCTTGAGGCAAGTAGCCAATGCCCTTCTGGGCGCGACCGTGCATGGGCAGGTGCGAAATGTCCTCGTCATCGAGGCGAATGCGACCGTTATCCATGGGAACCAGGCCCACAATCATATAAAAGCTGGTGGTTTTTCCGGCGCCGTTAGGGCCGAGTAGGCCAACAATTTGCGCGCTTTCAACGGCCAAACTCACATCTTTAACTACGGTCCGACCTTTATAGCTTTTGGCCAAACCATCCACACGCAGGATGCTCATGGTTTCGCACTCCCACTGGTGCTGGTAGGCGAGGATGTTTTTGTGCTGTTACGAGCCGAGGGCGGAAAGGTGAGCTGTACACGTTGACTGGCGTCGCTCGTGGCTTCGATTTGTTTACGCAGCGTGGAGTAAACGATACGGGGGCCGCTGAAGCTCGCATTGTCTTGGCGCAAAATGGCATTGCCCAGCAGCGTGATCACGCCAGTGGTGTTATCAAAAATAATTTCGTTCGCATCGGCTTTGACTAAACCTTTTGCGGGGTCTGTTTTTTGCTCGTAGTGCGCAGGTTTGCCTAGGGTGCGGGCATTTAATAGGTTGCCTTGGGCATCGACTTTCAGGGTCAGAGCGTCGCCAGTTACACGCAACGTGCCTTGCACAATTTGAACTTTTCCGCGGTAAGTCGCTTCACCGGACTTTTCATCAAAGCGAGCATTGTCTGCGGTAATTTGAATAGGTTGTTGAGCATCTTCGGGCAGCGCTAAGGCAGTACTCGCTGCGCAACTTGCCAGTAAAATGGCAGCCAGTTGTTGCCTCCAAATCTTAGTACGACGGGGCATAGCGAACCTCTACAGAAGATTTTAATTCGACAGATTTGGCTTGCAGATCCGTACTCATGCCAATACCCGAGATATTGCCTTTGGAGCTGATGATCGTCACTTTTTCGGGGGTATCCAAACGGTTGCCTTTCGGGTCGGCGTGCAGGCGAGAGGTTTCTAGGCGCAACGGCTCTGTACTTGAGAGTCGTTGAGCAACCACTTGGCCTGATAGCCAAACATCGCTGGCAGGGTTCGGGCTATCCGCCTGCTTGGCGGTTAAGCGCCACAGCAAGAGCCCTTTGCTGTAAAGCTGGATATCCGGCTGCGTTAAATGAAAGCGCTCCGGAGAGGGGTGATGCGTTAGTTGCTCACCTTGCATGCGTCTTAATAAATTCCCTTGGCTGTCGGTTTGCCAGAGTTGCACTTGCTCAACGATATAATCCGGTTTGCCGCTGTTGTCTGTAACAACATTGTCAGCCGTAAGCCCGCCCCAACCATAGTAGGCGCCGGCACTCACTGCAATTAGCACCGTCGATAATTGCAGCAGTGGGCGAATATCCATAATCAGATGGCCAAATAGGGCGCTAGCGCCGTGTCATAACGGTTCTGCGCATGGAGCAACAAGTCACAGACTTCGCGAACAGCCCCGCGCCCGCCGGTGAGGGTGGTCACATGATCGGCGCGTGTTCTAAGCTCGCTGTGTGCATTCGCGACCGCTACACCGAGCCCAGAAGCGAGAATCGCAGGCAGGTCTGGCCAGTCGTCGCCAACGTAAGCCACTTCGTCCAGTTCGTAACCCAGCTCGGTAATGAGCTCCTTCAGCGCCACCAACTTGTCTTCACGCCCTTGCAGGAGATGCTTGATTTTCAGGTTGGCGGCACGGCGTTGAACGAGAGCGGTGGTGCGACCCGTGATTATGGCGACTTCTATGCCGGCACTCTGCAGCATTTTGATGCCATGGCCATCTTGGGTGTCGAAGGTTTTAAGCTCTTGGCCGTCTTCGGCGAAATACAAACGACCATCCGTGAGTACGCCATCCACATCCAGCGCCAGCAAGCGGATGCGTGCGGCTTTCTCTTTAATACGAACCGAGAGCATCAGACCACTCCTGCCTTGAGGAAGCCATGCATATTGACCGCGCCTAGCGGGCGGCGTTGAGCGTCTACCACCACCACGCCGTTAATGCGGCGAGCTTCCATTTCCGCAAGTGCCTGAGCCGCCAGAATGCCGGCAGGCACCGTCAGGCAATTGGGTGTCATGACTTGCTCAATCGGTGTGACGCGAATATCGAGATTTTGGTCGATGGTGCGGCGCAAGTCGCCATCGGTGAAGAGTCCGACCAAGCTGCCATCGGCATCGACCACCGTGGTCATGCCCAAGCCCTTGCGGGTGATTTCGAGCAGCGCATCGCGAATGGGCGTGCCAACTTTAACAATGGGCACTTGCTCGCCCTTATGCATGATGTCATCGACCAAGAGCAGCAAGCGGCGGCCGAGTGCGCCGCCAGGATGCGACAGAGCAAAGTCTTCTGCGGTAAAGCCGCGTGCTTCCAGCAGTGCCACGGCGAGGGCATCGCCCAGCACCAGTGTGTTCGTGGTAGAGGAGGTGGGAGCTAGCCCCAGTGGGCAGGCTTCTGGCGACTTGCCAATGGTGAGCGCGACATCGGCATGACGCCCCATGCTGCAATCAGCCAATGCCGTAATGCTGATGAGTTTGGCGCGCAGGCGCTTGATCACCGGAATAATGGCGAGAATTTCATGCGCCTCGCCCGAGTTGGAGATGGCAATGACCACGTCCTGTGCGGTGACCATGCCGAGGTCGCCATGACTAGCTTCGCCGGGATGCATGAAAAATGCGGGGGTGCCAGTGGAGGCCAGTGTTGCTGCAATTTTGTTGCCGATATGGCCAGATTTTCCCATGCCAGTGATCACGACACGGCCTTTGCACGCCATGAGCAATTCGCAGGCGCGACGGAAATCATCACCGATGAGCGGTCGGAGAGCCTCTAGGGCGTTCAGCTCGACCTGAAGTACGCGTTGGCCGGTTGCGACGAAATCGACATTACTCATGGCATTAATCCTAAAGGCACATACAAATTCAGTGCCAACTCTGTCAGGTAATTATGGCCAAGCCAAGCGCTTGTCACCAGCCCTATGCTTTGATTCCGCAGAAAAAGATCCGGTGCTATGATGCGCGACTTTATTGGCTCGAAATTATTGCCATGGCAGATGCGTTGAGCGACCTCGTCCATATTCGCGACCTCAGTTTTAGTCGTGGAAATCGCGTTATTTTTGACCGCGTCAATGTTCGCATTCGTCGCGGCCAAGTCACGGCCATTATGGGGCCCTCTGGCTGTGGCAAAACCACACTGTTGCGCTTTATTGGTGGGCAGTTGCGGCCGGACAGCGGCGAGGTCTGGGTGGATGGTCAGAATGTCCCCGCACTTTCGCGCGATGACCTCTTTAAGCTGCGCGCCCGCATGGGCATGCTTTTTCAGTCCGGCGCATTGTTCAGTGACCTCACCGTACACGAAAATGTGGCGTTCCCGCTGCGCGCGCACACTCAGCTCAGTGAAAGCCTGATTCACGATATTGTCTTGATGAAATTGGAGTCTGTTGGTCTGCGGGGTGCGGAGCAGCTGATGCCTGCGGAGCTATCCGGTGGCATGGCTCGCCGTGCGGCGCTGGCACGCGCGATTGCGCTTGACCCGCATTTGATCATGTACGACGAGCCTTTTGCCGGGCAGGATCCGATGGTCATGGGCGTGCTCGTGCGCCTGATCCGCACGCTGCGCGAAGCGCTCGATCTGACCTCGGTCATCGTCTCGCATGATGTGACGGAAACGCTGTCGATTGCGGATTACATTTACGTATTGGCTAATGGCGCTGTGGTTGGTGAGGGTACGCCGGAACAACTGCGCGCATCGGAGTCGCCTTTTATTCAGCAGTTCCTCAATGGCAGTGCAGAAGGCCCCGTGCGCTTTCAATATTCATCGCAGCCTTGGGCTGATGTGCTGGGAGCTTGAGATGCTGACGCGTGTGCAGGCACTGGGTGCTCGTGGTTTAGATGTGGTGAGAACAATCGGTGCTGCGTCCGTATTTCTTTGGCAGGCCTTGGTGTGCTGGCCGCGCTGGCGCTTAGCCATACCGTTATTAATCCAGCAAATCTACGCCGTGGGCGTGTTGTCCTTGGTCATCATTATCGTGTCGGGCTTGTTTATTGGCATGGTGTTGGGCTTGCAGGGCTACAACATCTTAATTACCTACGGCAGTGAGCAAGCGCTGGGTACGTTGGTGTCGCTGACGTTGACTCGTGAACTTGGGCCGGTGGTTACCGCGTTGCTTTTTGCGGGTCGCGCGGGATCGGCGCTGACCGCTGAGATTGGCCTGATGAAAGCCACCGAGCAGCTGTCTAGTATGGAAATGATTGGTGTTGACCCTCTCCGTCGCATCATTGCGCCACGCTTCTGGGCCGGTGTGCTGACCATGCCCATGTTGGCCACTATTTTCACGGCGGTGGGCATTCTGGGTGGACGCTTAGTAGGCGTGGATTGGCTGGGCATTTTTGAGGGCTCTTACTGGGCCAATATGCAGCAGTCAGTTGAGTTTATTGATGACGTATTGAATGGCTTAATCAAGGCCTTGGCCTTCGGTATTGCTGTGACTTGGATTGCTGTCTTCCAGGGTTACGATTGCGAGCCCACCAGCGAGGGCATTTCGCGTGCCACGACGCGCACGGTGGTTTATGGATCTTTAGCGGTGTTGGCACTGGATTTCATCCTCACCGCTGTCATGTTTGGAGGCGTCTGATGCGCATTAAATCCCTAGAGTTGCTGGTGGGTGCTTTTCTACTACTGGCGTTTGGTGCGCTGATGTTTCTGGCTATTCAAGTCAGTGGCTTGTCCGGCGAAACCAGCAAGGAATCGTACCGTGTGCATGCGCTATTTCAGAATGTAGGCGGTCTCACTGAGCGCGCCAAAGTCACTATTGCTGGCGTGAGTGTCGGTCGTGTCGAGTCCATCACCTTGGATGCTAAGACGCAGCAGGCCCGCGTTGAGATGGCCATTAACAGTGAAGTTAACGACATCAGCACCGACTCGGTTGCGGCTATTTTGACTTCAGGTCTGCTCGGCGAGAAATACATTGGTTTGACGCCCGGTGCCGACGACACGTTTTTGAAAGAAGGTAGTCGTATTGAGCAAACGCAGTCGTCGTTGGTGTTGGAAGATTTGATTGGTAAATTCCTGTTCAATAAAGCCACGGAAGCTCCAAAGGCAGCGCCAGAAGTGTCAGCCGATTCGGCAGATGCAGCGTTTTAATGCCTGAAGTTACTTTAAGGACTGAGTTATGAAGCGTTTAATGGGTTTGATGATTGTTTCCAGTGTAATTGCTGCGCCAGCGTTTGCTGCGGTTGCGGTGAATGCTTCTGCATCAGTAGCCGCAGTGGTTAATACACCGGAGGCGAACCCTCAAGTGGTTGTGCAAAAATCTATTGATAGTCTTGTTGCGCGCATTGTTAAAGAGCGCAAAGCGCTGCAGAAGAGCCCCGCCGCGCTGTCGGCGCTCGTCGATCAAAACATTACGCCATTTGTGGATATTCCGGGCATTGCCCGTGGTGTCATGGGCCAATATTTCCGTCAGGCAAGCCCAGAGCAGCGGGATCGTTTTGCCAAGACTTTCAAACAGAGTTTGATTCGCACCTACGCCAATGGCCTAGCGGGCTATAACAATCAGAAGATTGTGGTGAAGCCCTATACGCCGGGTGCTGACATGAATCGCGCTCAAGTGGATGTTGAGGTCACGCTGGAGTCCGGCACGATGGTGCCGGTGACCTTCCAGATGGTTCGTGATGGTGCCGGTGTTTGGAGGGCACGCAATTTGATCATTAATGGTTTGAACTTAGGTTTGACCTTCCGCAAGCGTTTCGCGGATGTGGTTGAGCAATCGGCCGGCAATTTGGATAAGGCCATTACGGCATGGTCGCCCGATGCAGCAACCATCGATGTGGTAAAGGCCAAATCATGACGGCTGTTGTGTCACGCCTAACAGATGGCAATGGCCTCGTGCTGAGTGGCGCGGTGGATAGCGCGAATGCGGGGCAGTGTGAGGCCGAAGGCTTGGCGCTTATTGCCGATCTGGCTGCCGGCCCCTGCATCTGTGACTTGTCTGGCCTAACCACCGGCAATAGCGTGACGGCAGCGGTGCTCATGTCGTGGCGCCGCGCAGCTGCCAAACGTCAACAGACCTTGACTCTCCGAGCCATTCCCACACGCTTGCATGCGATTCTGCAAGCCAGCAATCTACTCCCTGTTTTTACGCCTACTTAATAACGAGTTCCGATGAACGCTGCCGAAATACAGTCCCTGCTGACTGCTGCCATTCCTGAAGCCCAACACATTGCGGTCACTGGCGATGGCGGTAAATTCACCGTCACGATAGTGCATCCGGCGTTTGAAAGCCTCCGACCAGTGGCGAAGCAGCAGCTTGTCTACGCGCCGTTGCAGACGCATATTGCCAGTGGCGCCATTCACGCCGTCAGCATGCAAACCTTGACGCCAGAAGAATGGCGCAAGATGAAGTTATTCGGCTGATTTTTAAACACTCTTAAGGCGGCGCTTCATGGATAAATTGTTGATTACCGGCGGTCGCGCATTAAGCGGCGATGTACGTATATCCGGTGCAAAAAATGCGGCATTGCCGCTTTTGGTGGCCCCTCTGTTAGCGGATGGTATTGTGCACATTGGCAATGTGCCTCATCTGCAAGACGTCACCACGATTCTGCAAGTCTTGGGTTGCATGGGCGTTACCGTGACCATGCACGATAATAATCAAGTCGAAATTGACGCACGTACGCTCACCAGTGCCGTGGCGCCTTATGAGTTAGTGCGCACGATGCGTGCTTCCATTCTGGTATTGGGCCCCTTGCTGGCGCGTTATGGTGAAGCCACGGTGTCGTTGCCCGGCGGCTGCGCAATTGGTTCGCGCCCGGTGGATCAACATCTCAAGGCATTGGAAAAGCTCGGCGCAGAAATTCGCGTCGAGAATGGCAACGTCCACGGCAAAGTGAATGGTCGCCTGAAGGGTGCGCACCTCGTGTTCGATATGGTCACAGTCGGTGGCACTGAAAACATTCTAATGGCGGCCACCCTCGCGGAAGGCACCACCATTATCGAGAACGCGGCACGCGAACCCGAAATCGTTAACTTGGCGAATATCTTGATCGCCATGGGTGCGGACATTGAAGGTGCCGGCAGTGATCGCATTGTGGTGCGTGGCGTTGAGGCGCTGCATGGTTGCCAGCACAATGTCATTCCAGACCGAATTGAAACCGGCTCGTATCTTTGCGCTGGTGCCATCACCGGTGGTCGCGTCCGTACCACAGCGGCGGATCCTACTCAGCTTGATGCCGTCTTGTTGAAACTACAGGAAGCGGGTGCGCACATTAATACTGGTGCCGATTGGATTGAGCTGGATATGCAAGGTCGCCGCCCAAAAGCGGTGAGCTTCCGTACGGCGCCTCACCCTGCCTTCCCAACTGATATGCAAGCGCAATTCATGGCGCTGAATACGGTTTCAACGGGCGTCAGCACGATCAGCGAAACCATTTTCGAAAATCGCTTCATGCATGTGCCTGAGCTCAGCCGCTTTGGTGCCAAGATCGCTGTTGATGGCCACACCGCAATCATTACCGGGGTGGAAAAGCTCATGGCGGCTCCTGTGATGGCCACTGACTTACGCGCGTCGATGTCACTGGTCTTGGCGGGTTTGGCTGCCGAAGGCAGCACGGTCATTGATCGTCTTTATCACATGGATCGTGGCTATGAGCGTCTGGAAGAGAAGCTCGTTGGCTTGGGCGCTGACCTGCGTCGCATCTCTTCGCGGAGCGGTCGATGAGCTTGATTATTGCCCTCTCGAAAGGACGTATTCTCAAGGACACCCTGCCCTTGCTCGCCGAAGCTGGCATTGAGTTGCTGGAAGATCCGGACAAGAGCCGTAAGCTGATTTTCCCCACTACACAAGAGGGCGTGCAGATCGTTATCTTGCGCGCCACCGATGTGCCCACCTTCGTGCAAAATGGCGCGGCAGATATCGGTGTGGCGGGTAAAGATGTGCTGGTAGAGCATGGCGCAGAAGGTATGTACGAGCTTGTCGACTTGCAGATCGCCCGCTGCCGCCTCATGGTAGCTGGCAAGGTAGGCGCGACTAAACCGGCTAGGCGTATGCGTGTGGCCACTAAGTTCGTCAATGTCGCCAAGCGCTACTATGCAGAGCAGGGCGAGCAAGTCGAAATCATTAAGCTGTATGGTTCGATGGAGTTGGCGCCGATCATGGACCTCGCGGACCGCATCGTGGACGTGGTGGACACTGGTAAGACGCTGAAAGAAAACGGCCTAGAAGCCCTAGAATTAATTATGCCGGTGAGCTCGCGATTGATCGTGAACAAAACGGCGATGAAACTGAAACAAGCTAGAATTCAACCTTTGGTCGATCAACTTCAGGCTGCGGTAACCCGCCGAGAAGTTGCCCACGCCTAAGACCACCGTCGGCCCCGTCGTGACGATGCCGGGCCGTGGGTCCGGCAGAATACGATGAGGAACGACATGTCGGTAATGCAACGCTTCAATAGCCAAGATGCTGATTTTGGTCGCACGCTGGATCAACTGCTGGCGTGGGAAGGCGTCTCCGACGCAGCCGTGCAAGCCACCGTCAATGAGGTGATCGCCCGTGTTCGTCGCGAGGGCGATGCCGCTGTCGTCGATTACACCAATCGTTTTGATCACGTCGCGGTGGCCGATATGGCTGCGCTTAGCATTCCATTGCCACGCTTACAGGCAGCCTATAACGGCTTGCCACCTGAGCAGCAGCAGGCGCTGACCATCGCTGCCGATCGCATTCGCCGTTATCACGTGCACCAACGCCAGGGCTCCTGGCAATACACCGAGGCAGACGGCACAGTGCTTGGGCAGCAAGTCATGCCACTGGATCGCGTTGGGATTTATGTGCCAGGCGGCAAGGCCTCTTACCCCTCATCGGTGCTGATGAACGCCATCCCTGCGAAAGTGGCCGGTGTTGCGGAAGTCGTGATGTGTGTGCCTACGCCGCGTGGCGAAGTGAACGAGTTGGTGCTGGCCGCCGCCTGGATCGCCGGTGTTGATCAGGTATTTACTATTGGCGGTGCGCAAGCCGTTGCAGCCTTAGCTTATGGCACGGAGTCCGTGCCGCGCGTGGATAAGATTGTTGGCCCGGGCAATATTTATGTTGCTACAGCCAAGCGTCAGGTCTTTGGTCAAGTTGGTATCGACATGATTGCGGGGCCGTCGGAAATTTTGATTTATTGCGACGGCAAAACCGACCCGGCTTGGATCGCCATGGATCTTTTTTCGCAGGCCGAACATGACGAACAGGCGCAGTCGATTTTGCTCAGCGCCGATGCCGACTTCCTTGATGCGGTTGCTGCTGAAGTAGAGCGGCTATTGCCGACCCTTGAGCGCGAGGGCATCGCACGTATTTCGCTGACAGAACGAGGCGCGCTCATCCAAGTCCGTGATGAGGCCGATGCCCTGGCGCTCATTAACCGGATTGCGCCGGAACATCTCGAACTTTCCGTGGCTAATCCGGAAGCGCTGCTGCCGGAGATCCGCCATGCCGGGGCCATTTTCATGGGGCGGTTTACCCCGGAAGCTTTGGGTGACTACTGTGCTGGCCCTAACCACGTCTTACCGACATCCGGGACGGCACGCTTTTCTTCACCACTGGGTGTGTACGACTTCCAAAAGCGCAGCAGCTTGATTGGCTGTTCTGCTGCCGGCGCGTCCACCTTGGCCAAGGTGGCTTCCGTGCTGGCGCGTGGCGAAGGGCTGACGGCCCACGCGCGTTCCGCCGAGTATCGTTTATTGCCGGATGACGCGGAGGTGAAGTCGTGAGCCGCTTTTGGAGCCCCTTCGTACGTGATCTCGTCCCGTATGTGCCGGGTGAGCAGCCGAAAATTGCCAATTTGGTGAAGCTCAATACTAACGAGCATCCCTTTGGGCCATCGCCACGCGCCTTAGCGGCCATGCAGGCCGCCGTCGGCGACGACTTACGTTTATACCCGGATCCTAATGCCGATCAGCTGAAAAGCACCATCGCAGACTATTTTGATCTGGCAAGTCAGGGCGGAGATAAGTCCTGGGTCTTTGTGGGTAACGGGTCGGATGAAGTCCTTGCGCATGCCTTTCATGGCCTGTTTCAGCACGATAAACCGTTGCTGTTTCCAGACATCACTTATAGTTTTTATAAG
Source organism: Moraxellaceae bacterium UBA2477 (assembly GCA_002342025.1). Classification (GTDB taxonomy): domain Bacteria; phylum Pseudomonadota; class Gammaproteobacteria; order Pseudomonadales; family Moraxellaceae; genus Perlucidibaca. The sequence goes on from DDPD01000020.1 coordinate 47,297, forward strand.
GTCTATGCAGGTCTGTATCACATCGCCTATGAAACGGTGGCCTTAAACGCCCAGTTCCAGATTGACCCCACGGACTATGCCCGCCCGAACGGCGGCGTGATTTTTCCAAACCCGAATGCCCCCACCGGTTGTTTGTTGCCCTTGTTTGCGGTTGAGCAGATCTTGCAAGCGAACCCAGAGGTTGTTGTGCTGGTTGATGAGGCCTATATCGACTTCGGCGGCGAGAGTGCGGTGAGCCTGGTCGGGCGCTACGACAATTTATTGGTCACTCAGACGCTTTCAAAGTCGCGTGCCCTAGCAGGCCTGCGTGTGGGTCTGGCTGTGGGTCAGCCACATTTGATTGAAGCACTGGAGCGCATCAAAAACAGTTTTAACTCGTATCCCTTGGGGCGAGTGGCGCTGGCGGGTGCACAAGCCGCGTTTGAAGATAAGTCTCACTTTGAAGCGATGCAGCAAATGGTCATCATGCAGCGTGACTCGCTTGAATTGAAACTTCAGCGATTGGGCTTTGATGTGCTGCCTTCGGGCGCGAACTTTGTATTTGCACGCCACCCTAACCATCGTGGCGCTGATTTAGCCCAGGCTTTGCGCGAGCAGGCTGTATTGGTGCGGCACTTCAAGCTACCGCGAATCGAAGACTTCTTGCGCATTACGATAGGCACGCCCGATCAGCATCGGGCGCTCTTATCGGCATTAGAGGCGATTCTGGCTTAACGCCTCATTGCTCTCGGCTGCGCTGCTTGGGGCGCTCACCCATAGTGACCTTGAGTGTGCGCAGCTTGCCTTCGCGTAGTACCTCAATTTCAGCCGTGCTGTTGGGTTTTAGGCTGGCGATTTGACGAATCACTTGGTCGGCGCTGATGACTTTCTCGCCCATCACTTTCTTCAGCTCATCCCCAGCTTGCAGGCCGCCTTTATCGCCGGGGCCATTCGGCATCACACCGGCAATAATAATGGGCTGAGGGTTTTGCGCTGTGCCCATGTCTGCACTGCCAGCGATCTCAATGCCTAACCAGCCGCGAACCACATGGCCTTGGCGAATGATGTCTTGCATGACCTGTTTAGCTAAAGGGGCGGGTATGGCAAAGCCAATGCCCATGCTGCCGCCTGAGCGTGAGTAAATCGCAGTATTTACGCCCAAGAGGTTGCCGCTGACATCCACTAACGCGCCGCCGGAGTTGCCGGGGTTGATGGCGGCATCGGTTTGAATAAAGTCCTCATAGGTATTAATGCCCAGACCACTTCGGCCGATGGCAGAGATAATACCTTGGGTTACCGTTTGCCCCACGCCAAACGGGTTGCCAATAGCCAGCACCACATCGCCTACGGCACTTGCCGATGTTTTGAACGGTAATACCGGTAGCTTATCGAGCTCAATTTTCAGTACGGCCAAATCTGTGTCGGGATCGGTGCCAATGACCTTGGCGCTGACCTCACGGCCGTCCCTGAGTGCAACGACAATGCTGTCGGCACTGGCAACGACATGATCGTTGGTCAGGATATAGCCATCACTCGACACAATCACACCTGAGCCTAAGCTAGAGGCCGTTCGCTCTCGCGGCAGTTGTTCGCCATGAAAACGAAACCACGGATGCTCCAGCAGGGGGTGTGTGAGGGTTCTAATTTTTTGCGTGGTGTAAATATTCACTACAGCAGGTGCGGCACGATTCACTGCGGGAGCATAGGAAATAGGCCCCGAGCTTGCTGCCGTGTGATTGGGCAAGGCAAACTCCTGCGCCAGCTGAGGGTCGTTCTGCGCGACGCGGCTAGGCCAGCTATCATGCCAAGAGATATAGCCGACGACGCCCGCAAGCGCGAGCCAAGG
>DDPD01000027.1 GCA_002342025.1 Moraxellaceae bacterium UBA2477
GTTTTAAAAGAGCCGGGCATGGTGTCGCTGCTGGTTGAGACGGGGTTTATTTCGAATCCAGATGAAGAGCAACGCTTAGCTGATAGTGACTATCAGCGCGAGTTGGCAGTAAAGATTGGCAATGGAATACTCAATTTCTGTCGTCAGTATCCGGTGCCTGGCACCTATTTCGATCAAAACTGAGGTTGCCGCGTGGCCCGTATTCATTTGCTTGATGCCCGCCTGGCTAACCAGATAGCTGCGGGTGAAGTCGTCGAGCGTCCCGCCTCGGTGGCGAAAGAGCTAATTGAAAATGCCATTGATGCCGGCGCACGCGCCATTGATGTTCAAGTCGAGCAGGGTGGTATTGCGGGGCTGCGTATTCGCGATGATGGCGACGGCATTGCTAAGGAAGATTTGCCGTTAGCCTTGGCTCGTCATGCCACCAGCAAAATTCATCATTTAGACGATCTAGAAGCCGTGGCCACCTTAGGGTTTCGCGGAGAAGCTTTGGCTTCGATAGCTTCGGTGTCTCGCCTCACGCTCACTTCTAGCCAAGTGGAAGAGGGTGTGGGTTGGGCGGTGCGCTCAGAAGGGCGTGATATGTCGGCGGTGGTCGAGCCCGCTCGCCACCCACGCGGAACCACGGTGGATGTGCGGGATTTGTTTTTTAATACCCCTGCGCGCCGGAAGTTTTTGCGCAGTGAAACCACCGAATTCGGCCATTTAGAAGAAACCGTGCGCCGACTGGCCTTGGTGGCGCCGCAGGTCAGTTTTAGCCTGAGTCATAACCAGCGCCAGCTCTGGCAGCTCAAGCCAGCACACGATGAGCTGTCCTTAAAGCGACGCTTGAGTCAGGTCTGTGGCCCGGCCTTTGTCGCGGCAGCGCAGCCAGTTTCCATTGAGTCGGCAGGAATTCATTTACACGGATGGATTGCCTTGCCAACGTTTTCGCGTGCGCAAGCCGATCTCCAGTACTTTTTTGTCAATGGCCGCCATGTTCGCGATAAAACCGTCTCGCATGCGGTGCGTCAGGCCTATGCGGATGTTTTATTTCATGGGCGTCATCCGGCATTTGTGCTGTATCTCGATATAGATCCGGCGGCGGTCGATGTGAATGTGCATCCGACAAAGCACGAAGTGCGTTTTCGCGAGCAACGCAGTGTTCACGACATTATTTACCGGGGCTTGCATCGTGCGTTGGCGAGTGTGCGCCCACAGGATGCTGCGCCCGTGCATCATGAGACAGCGGGGGCCTGGCTGGGCGCATCGGGTTCGGTGAGCCCAGTGCTGGCAGGCGAGATGCCTCAATATGCCGCGCCTACTCACCAGGCCGGGTTGGACTGGAGTGCCGGCGGGTCAGCGCGAGAAGCTTTTGCAGAGTATCTGCGTGCCCCCGCGACCGCACCAGCAATGACTATGTCGGATGATCAGGCAGGGCCGCCACCCTTGGGTTATGCCCTGGGGCAGCTACATGGCGTCTATATCTTGGCGCAAAATGCCGAGGGGTTGGTTCTTGTGGACATGCATGCGGCGCACGAGCGCATCGTGTATGAGCGTTTAAAGCGTGCTCAGGGTGGTGAAGGCATCGTGGCGCAGCCGCTGCTGGTGCCGATTAGTCTGGCGGTTAGCCAGCGTGAAGCCGACCTAGCGGAAACCAGTGAAGCAGCGCTTACGGAAATGGGCATTGCACTGCAGCGCGTAGGTCCAGAGACCTTGTTAATTCGGGCTGTACCGTCCTTGTTGGCGCAGGCGGGCGCAGAAGCTTTAGTGCGTGATGTGCTGTCGGACCTACTCACCCATGGTCAAACGCGGCGGGTAGAAGAGCAGCGCAATGAGTTGATGGCCACGATGGCCTGCCACGGTGCCGTACGCGCCAATCGTCAATTAAGTCTGACCGAAATGAATGCGCTTCTGCGTGATATGGAAGCCACGGAGCGCAGCGGCCAATGCAACCATGGCCGCCCGACGTGGACGCGCCTGACCATGGCGGATCTCGATCGGCTTTTTATGCGGGGTCGCTAATGACCGCTCTGACACAGGCATCCGCCACGTTGCCTCCTGCCTTATGTTTGATGGGACCCACGGCGGCCGGAAAAACCGCCTTAGCCATGGCGCTGGTGGCGCAGGGCGTCGGTGAAATTATCTCGGTGGATTCCGGCATGATTTACCGAGGCATGAATATAGGCACCGCCAAGCCATCAGCGGATGAGCTGGCGTTGGCGCCACATCGCCTCATCGACATATTAGATCCTGCACAGGCCTACTCCGCCGCCGATTTTCGCCGTGATGCCTTGCAAGCCATGCATGAAATTACATCAGCAGGACGTGTACCTATTTTAGTAGGCGGCACCATGATGTATTTCAAGGTGCTGCGAGATGGCCTGGCTCAGTTGCCAGAGGCTAATGCCGAGTTGCGTGCCGCGCTCGATGCTGATGCCGCTCGTGATGGCTGGCCAGCATTGCATGCGCGCTTGCAGGTCGTGGATCCGGTCGCAGCCGCTCGTATTCCGCCACATGATAGCCAGCGCTTACAGCGCGCCTTGGAGGTCTGGCTGTTGACGGGCAAAACCTTGACTGCCTGGCATGCGGAGCAATCGCCTGCGGATGCGCTGCCGTGGCAGATGCATTGGCTGGCGATTTCGCCCCCAGACCGAACGGTATTGCACCAGCGGATTGCGCTGCGCTTCGATCAGATGCTGTCGCAGGGCTTGATTGAGGAAGTGGAAGCATTGCGTCAGCGCGGCGACCTGCATCTAGGCTTGCCGTCGATGCGATCTGTTGGCTATCGCCAAGTTTGGCAATATTTGGATGGCGAATTTGATGCCAAGGAATTGCGCGAACGCGGTGTGGCCGCCACGCGTCAGCTCGCAAAGCGCCAGCTTACCTGGTTGCGTAGCTTCCCTCATGTCACCTGGTTAGACCCGCAGCGTGACGACTTAGTCGCACATGTTGCTGATCTTCTGTCGGCGTCCGCTTGAAATAAAACGTAACTGCCCCCACAGTGATTATCAAGTTTCCCTGTTTTTGGGGTGGCCATTTCTGCTTTGCAGAGAGCTGGCCCTGCGCCGGTCCATTTGGATCGACTCATTTTGAGTCATTTGAGGAAGTTTTTATGTCTAAGGGACAAACATTGCAGGATCCATTCCTGAACGCGCTTCGTAAAGAGCGTATTCCGGTGTCTATTTTCTTGGTTAATGGTATCAAGCTGCAGGGCCAGATTGAGTCGTTCGACCAATATGTCGTGCTATTGAAGAATACCGTTAGCCAAATGGTCTATAAGCACGCGATTTCTACAGTTGTGCCTGCTCGTAATCCGCGCACCAGCTTGCCAGGCAGCACCGTGCCCATTGGTGGCGCAGCGGCGGGTACGGCCTCCAGTCTTGAAGACTTCGATGACGAGGAAGATGAAGATCAGCCAAGCTTCACCTGAGGTCTGGCATGGAGTACTTTGAGCGACCAGCGGGTGGTGAGCGCGCCATCTTGGTTCATCTTGAGCTAAAGCAACACGGCCAAGATGAAGACCTGCACGAGTTTGAGCTGTTAGCTGCTTCGGCAGATGTGCAGGTGCTCACCATCGTCACGGGCTCCCGTCAGCGACCCGACGCACGGCTTTATGCCGGTACCGGCAAGGTCGCTGAAATCGCTGTTTTGGTCGCTGAGCTGAACGCGGAGGTCGTGTTGTTTAATCACGCCTTGTCGCCTGCTCAAGAGCGCAATCTGGAAAGTGTCTTGAAGTGCCGTGTATTAGATCGCACGGGGCTGATTTTGGATATTTTCGCGCAACGTGCGCGTACCCATGAAGGCAAGCTGCAAGTAGAGCTGGCCCAGCTCGATCATTTATCGTCACGATTGGTGCGGGGCTGGACTCACTTGGAGCGTCAAAAGGGTGGCATTGGCTTGCGCGGCCCCGGTGAGACGCAGCTCGAAACAGATCGCCGCCTCTTGCGTATTCGCATTGAAAACTTGAAAGAGCGCTTGGAGAAGGTGCGTCAAACGCGCGCTCAAGGGCGAGCGGCTCGGCAGAAAGCAGGCATGCCCACGGTCTCGTTGGTGGGTTATACCAATGCGGGAAAATCGACACTCTTTAACCGATTAGCTGGCGCTGATGTCTACGCAGACGATCGCTTGTTTGCTACTCTCGACCCAACTTTGCGGCGACTAAACTTGGATGGCATTGGCCCCATGGTATTGGCCGATACGGTGGGTTTTGTGCGCCATTTGCCGCATCAGCTGGTGGACGCTTTCCGCGCTACGCTTGAAGAAACAGCGCAAGCAGATTTGCTTTTGCATGTGGTTGATGCAGCGAGCGCGGATCGAGAGATTCATTTGCAGGCTGTTCAGGCGGTGCTGCAAGAAGTGGGTGCGACAGCGCCGGTATTGTTGGTTTACAACAAAATTGACGCGCTGGCCGATCGCGAACCAAGCATAGAGTGCGACGATCAAGGACGCCCACAGGCGGTCTGGATTTCGGCGCGTGATAAATCGGGCATGAATGAGCTGTTGCTGGCTATGCAGGCCTGTTTAGCAACACCTTGGGAATGGTTGTGGCTAGAGTTACCACCCCAGCTTGCGCGTTTGCGCTCTCGGCTTTACAGCTTGGGTGTGGTGGAAGAAGAAGTGACAAATGAGGCGGGCGGCTCTCGCTTGCATGTACGAATTCAAACCCCTGATTTGGCGCAATGGTTAGTGCGCGAAGGGCTTACGCGAGCTGATGTAGTGGTTGATCTCGACCCTGCAGCAGCCTAATGGGAGTTTAGTGATGGCGTGGAATCAACCAGGTTCTGGGCAAAAGCCAGAGGGCGAGAAGCCGGATCCGTGGGGGCGCAAGCCAGCGGCGGGTGGGCCTAAAGGTCCTTCATTGGCCGATAAGTTGGGCGGCTTGTTTGATGGCTCGGATCCATCCGGCGAAAAACAGCTGTCACGCTTATTGCTGCTCGGTGCCTTTGCGCTTTGGGTAGTGTTTGGCTTTTATCGCGTTGAGCAGGCCGAGCGCGCTGTGCTTTTTCGCTTTGGTGCCTTTCAAAGTATTCAAACGGCAGGTTTGCATTGGCATCCGCCCTTAATGGATTCGGTGCAAAAGGTAAATGTTGAGCGTACGGAGCAGATGCCGCTCAATGCCAGCATGATTACCGAAGATGAGAACATTGTTGATATCTC
>DDPD01000092.1 GCA_002342025.1 Moraxellaceae bacterium UBA2477
CAGGGTGGCCCCCACTCAGGGCAGGCTCAGATCAGGCGGCGTAGACGGGGTACTTGGCGCAAATCGCTTTGACCTTCGCGGCCACAGCCGCTTCAACAGCAGCATCACCCGCTGGGTTGCCTTTCAGGCCTTCAATCACGTCTGCAATCCAACCGGCCAGTTCGCCACACTCCGCTTCGCTGAAGCCACGCGTGGTGACCGCTGGCGTGCCAATACGAATACCGGAGGTCACGAAGGGTGAGCGCGGGTCGTTTGGTACGGCATTTTTATTCACGGTGATGCCAACACGGCCGAGCGCAGCATCGGCATCTTTGCCGGTGATGTCTTGCTTGATCAGTGAGAGCAGGAAGAGATGATTTTCTGTGCCGCCGGAGACCACATCAAAACCACGCGCCATAAAGACCTTGGCCATGGTTTGGGCATTCTTCACGACCTGCTTCTGATAGGTCACGAAATCAGGCGACATGGCTTCTTTGAAGCACACGGCTTTCGCCGCGATCGCGTGCATCAACGGGCCGCCTTGGTTGCCTGGGAATACGGCAGAGTTCAGCTTCTTTTCAATTTCTTCGTTGGCGCGCGCCAGGATCAGACCCGAACGTGGGCCGCGCAGCGTCTTGTGCGTGGTGGTGGTCACAACATCCGCAAACGGCACGGGGTTCGGGTAAACACCGGCAGCAACCAGACCCGCCACGTGCGCCATGTCCACAAACAGATACGCACCGACTTTATCTGCAATGGCGCGGAAGCGCGGGAAATCCAACACCTGCGAATAAGCGGAGAAGCCGGCGATGATCATTTTCGGCTTGTGCTCAACGGCTAAGCGCTCGACTTCGTCGTAATCAATCAGGCCAGTAGCGGTGTCGAGGCCGTACTGCACAGCGTTGTAGTTCTTGCCGGAGAAGTTGACCTTGGCACCGTGGGTCAGGTGACCACCGTGGGCCAGCGACATGCCGAGCACTGTATCGCCGGCGCTGAGCAGCGCCAGGAAGACGGCGCTGTTGGCCTGCGAACCGGCATGCGGCTGCACGTTAGCGTAGTCGGCACCGAACAACTGCTTGGCGCGATCAATTGCCAGCTGCTCAATCACATCGACGTATTCGCAGCCACCGTAGTAGCGCTTGCCGGGATAGCCTTCGGCGTACTTGTTGGTCAGCTTCGAGCCCTGCGCTTCCATGACGGCTGGCGAGCAATAGTTTTCCGACGCAATCAGCTCAATGTGCGCTTCTTGGCGCGCGTCTTCTTGGCTGATGGCTTTAGCCAATTCCGGATCGAAAGTAGCAAGGGTCTGGTCTGGGCTGAACATGGGCAACTCCGTCAGAAAGGACTGGTCAGGGCGGATTGATCAAAGAGGCGGCAGATTCTACCGGAAAGTCCCATAAATAACAGGTGAACTGATTAGACAGAGAACATGAAAGCCGCTCACCTTGCCACGAATCACCCTATTGAATGTAACATCGTTCAATGTAATCATCCAGCCAACTGAACGCTATTAAGTTTCATCGAGGGTTTACGGAATGCCTACTCATCAATTCATCAACAGCAGCGATGGGCTGAAACTTCACGTCGCCACCCTAGGCGATGCAAGCAACACGCCGATTGTGCTGGTGCATGGTTACCCCGACAACCACCAAGTCTGGCTACCGGTAGCAGAACTGCTGGCGCAGCAGTTCTTTGTGATTGCCTATGATGTGCGCGGCGCTGGTCGCAGCGAGTCTGGTCGCCACGTCAGCGATTACTCGCTGGACCAGCTTTCGAAAGATCTGATGAGTGTGGTCGATGCCGTCATTCCCGGACGCCGCTTCCACCTCGCGGGTCACGACTGGGGCTCCATTCAGAGTTGGGAATCCATTACAACCGAGCGACTGCGCGACCGCATCGCCAGCTACACCACCCTGTCCGGCCCATCGCTGGATCACGCCGCGCATTGGATGCGCACGCGTCTATCCCCCACCAGCAGCCTGCCGCTCAATGAACGACTGAAAGCCGTGAAGCAGTTCGGCAACTCTTGGTACATCGTCATGTTCCAGCTGCCGGTACTGGCACCCACGCTCTGGCAAGCCGGACTGGGCAAGCTCTGGCCGAAGTATTTGCAGCATCGCGAAGGTGTCTCGGAAAGCACGCCGAACCCAACCCAGGTCGAAGATGGCAAAGAAGGCGTACAGCTCTATCGCGCCAACTTCCTGCCCAAGCTGGCCAATCCGGAGCCGCGTTATGCCAGCTGCCCGGTACAGCTCATCGTGCCGCGCTTCGACAACTACGCCAGCCACAACCTCTACAGCGACCTGTCGCAGTGGGTGCCGGAACTGTATCGCCGTGATATCGATGCCACGCACTGGGTCGTGCTCAGTCATCACGAGCTGATTGCACAGTGGATTACCGAGTTTGTCTCGGCTTGCGAACTTGGTCAGCAAGACAGTGTGCTTGCTCACTTGCGCGCCAACCCCAGCGAAGCCGCCTAATTACGGCCTAACTTCTCCTGACTAATTGCCTGAAAAACAGGGAGACCGACATGACTCGTGATGCCACTGCTCGTAAAGCAACAGCACTGCCGACACGCCGCGTGCAATTCAATCTCGACAGCACCCCGCTGCACTGGCTGCCTGGCGACAATTTCTCCAGTCACATGATTAACGGTATTCACTTGCTGCTGCCCGCCGGCGAGCTGTGGTTCTGCCGCGTGTACAACAAGGCACTGCCCTTAGTCACCGATCCGATATTGCGTGAAGAGATGCAAGGCTTCATCCGTCAAGAAGGCATGCACGCCCGCGTTCACAAGGAAGCGCAGAAGTACCTGACGCGCCACGGCATCGAGACTGACCAGTTCCTCGGTCGCGTCGATGGCCTATTTGGCAAGGTACTGGGCGACAAACCCCTAGGACTTTCCGGGCTCAGCGGCCCCCGTATCGATAAGCACTGGCTGATTATGAGGGTCGGTATTATTGCTGCCATCGAGCATTTCACCGGCGTGCTGGGGCAATGGGCCATGGACAACAAAAGCTGGGATGCAGGCGACCCCATCATGGCGGATGTCTTCCGCTGGCATCTGGCCGAAGAGGTTGAGCATCGCACCGTGGCCTTTGATGTGTACGAGCACCTGTGCAAGAACGAGCCCGCCTTCTACCTGACCCGTCAGGCCTTAATGGCGGTGATTTTCCCGCTGTTTATTCACTTCTTGCTGGAAGGCTATCGCAACATGGCGCGCCAGGATGTCAGCGACCCGGCCGGCCAGCGCCTGGCGCGCAAACCGTTCTGGACGCTGCTGCGCGAAGTCGAGCGCGTGGGTAAGCTGACTCAGAACATCCCTCAGTTCAGCTTCCTTGTGTCGGCCACCAAACGCTGGATCTCACCCTCGTTCCATCCGATTCACGAGGGCAATACCGAGCAGGCACTGAGTTATTTGGCGCGCTCGCCGGCGGCGCAGGCCGCGGCACTGGCTGCAGCTCAATAAATTAGCTGCGGCGGCTCAGCACCGCGTAACCCCAGCACGCCGACAGTATGGATGCCAGCAGTACCGCCAAGCGGTCTACCAGCTCCACACTGCTGCCGGAATGCTGGAACGCCAGCGAGCTAATAAACAGACTCATGGTGAAGCCGATGCCACACAACACGGCTGCACCATAGAGCTGACGATAGGAGGTACCTTGCGGCAGAGTCGCCCAGCCAAGGCGAATACAGAGCCAAGAGAAGGCGAAAATACCCAACTGCTTGCCCAGCACCAACCCCAGAAAAATACCCTGGAAAACACTATTGCTGAACACTTCCGCGCCTACGCCCTGCAAGCTCACACCAGCATTGGCAAAAGCAAAGACGGGCACAATAAAAAACGCGACCCAAGGGTGTAACGCATGCTCTAGGCTTTCTGCTGGCGAGTGACCGTCGGCGTCGTGACGTACCGGCATTGCCAAGGCAATGACAACACCCGCCAGCGTGGCATGCACGCCCGATTTCAACACGCTGACCCAAAGCACCATACCCACAACCATATAAATGGCGATGCGGCGGATGCCCATCACATTTAATAGCACCAGAACCGATGTGGCCGCAGCCGCCACGCTCAGCGACAGCACCGAAAGCTGACTGGTATAAAACAAGGCAATGATGATGACAGCCCCGAGATCGTCCATCACTGCCAGCGCAAGCACAAAGGCTTTCAACGCGGGCGGGACGCGCGAGCCGAGCAAAGCTAGCACACCCAATGCAAAGGCAATATCAGTCGCTGAGGGGATGGCCCATCCCTGCAATAACACGGGGTCATGCCAGTTCAATGAAGCATAAATTATGGCTGGTACCACCATGCCGCCAATCGCTGCAAAACCCGGCAGAGCCAAATGTTTCAGGCTGCTTAAATGACCGTGCACGACTTCGCGTTTAATCTCGAGGCCAACCATGAGAAAGAACATGGCCATGAGGCCGTCATTGATCCAAAGCAGCAGCGACTTATCGATATCTAAAGCGCCCACGCGCACTTGTACCGGAATCGACAACAGCTCCTGATAGAGCCCAACCCCAGCGCTATTCGCCAATATCAGCGCCAGTGCGGTGGCCGTTAGCAGTAAAAGCCCAGACTTAACCTCGCCTGTGAGTTGATTCCAACGCGTCATTCGCTCTTTCCACTGACAACTGTCTTTAGCCGTACATCATGCGTCGGCTTCGGTATAATCGCGACCTTTCCTAGCTGCAACAAAGGTCTGTTTCATGGCTCAGTATATCTACACGATGAATCGTGTATCGAAATTGGTTCCGCCTAAGCGCGAAATTCTCAAAGATATTTCGCTGTCGTTTTTTCCGGGCGCCAAAATCGGCGTGCTCGGCCTGAACGGCTCGGGTAAGTCTACCTTGCTGAAAATCATGGCGGGCGTGGACAAAGATTTTAGTGGTGAAGCACGCGCCGCGGCCGGTACAAAAATCGGCTACCTCGAGCAGGAACCGCACTTGGATCCCTCGAAAAATGTGCGCGGTAATGTTGAAGATGGCGTGCGTGAGTGCCTCGACGCCATGGCGCGTCTCGATGAAGTTTTCGGCGAATACGCCATGGAAGATGCCGATTTCGACAAGCTCGCCGCCGAGCAAGAAAAACTCGAGTCTATTATTCAAGCCTGGGATGGTCACAACCTCGACAACCAGCTTGAACAAGCCGCCGATGCGCTGCGCCTACCTGCGTGGGATGCCGATGTATCCACCCTGTCAGGGGGTGAGCGTCGCCGCGTCGCGTTGTGCCGATTGCTGCTTTCCAAACCCGACATGCTCTTACTCGACGAACCGACCAACCACCTTGATGCCGAATCGGTAGGCTGGCTGGAACAGTTCCTGAAGAACTTCCCGGGCACCATCGTGGCCATCACCCACGATCGCTACTTCTTGGAAAACGTGGCCGAGTGGATTCTCGAACTCGACCGTGGCCGCGGCATTCCCTACCAGGGCAACTACACCGGCTGGCTGGAACAGAAGAGCGCTCGTCTGGAGATGGAAGAACGCCAGGAAGAGGCTCACACCAAAGCGCTCAAGCGCGAACTGGAATGGGTGCGCAGCAACCCCAAGGCACGTCAGGCCAAATCCAAGTCGCGTATGCAGGCGTTTGAAGAGCTGTCCAGCAAAGAGTTCCAGAAGCGCGCCGAGACGCAGGAAATCTACATTCCGCCAGGCGAGCGCATGGGCGATCAGGTCATCGAAGTGAAGGGCATCGCCAAGTCTTTCGGAGACCGCCTGCTCTATGAAAACCTGAGCTTCACTGTGCCCAAGGCCGCCATCGTCGGCATCGTCGGCCCCAACGGCGCCGGTAAAACCACGCTTTTCCGCATGATCACCGGCGAACAGAAGCCGGATGCCGGCGAAGTTATCGTCGGCCAGAGTATCAAGGTCGCCTACATCGGTCAGATTCGTGACTCGCTGGATGACAGCAAGACCGTTTGGGAAGAAGTGTCTGGTGGCCTCGACATCATGAAGGTCGGCGACTACGAGATTCCATCGCGCGCCTACATTGGCCGCTTCAACTTCAAGGGCCAGGACCAGCAGAAGCGCGTGGGCGAACTCTCTGGCGGTGAACGCAACCGTCTCCAGCTCGCCAAGATTCTGCAAGCGGGCGCGAACTGCCTGCTGCTCGACGAACCCTCCAACGACCTCGACGTAGAAACCCTGCGCGCGGTGGAAGAAGCGCTGCTGACCTTCCCCGGCGTGTCCATGGTGGTCTCCCACGATCGCTGGTTCTTGGACCGTATCGCTACGCACATCCTCGCCTTTGAAGGTGACGAAGTGGAATGGTACGACGGCAACTACACCGAGTACGAAGAGTACCGCCGCAAGAAATTGGGCAACGAAGCACGGCCTAAGCGCGTTAAGTACAAAAAGATGAGTTAATCGCTAGCGCGCGATTCAGGTCAACTGAATCGCGCGCGAACCGTTACACTGCCTCACACTTTCTGAGGCAAACATCATGACAACCCCTACTACTCGCCCCAACCTTCTGGTCATTAGCGCCGCCATTGCCGTCATCCTTTTGTCCGGCGTCGGTATCGCTAAAATGATGAATTGGCTGCCCACCAGCACCTCCGTTGACGTCACCGATACTAGCGATGCCAACGCAGCTACAGACGACTCGTCAACAACTGATGCAAACGCGAAAGCAACCGAGTCAGCCAGCGCCAGTGCACAAAAAGAAATCTGTTCTTCTTGTGGCGTCGTCACTGAAATCACCCCAATTACCCAAGCTGCAGCGCCCTCTGGCTTAGGCGCGGTCGCGGGTGCTGTTGTGGGCGGCGTTCTCGGCCATCAGGTCGGCGGCGGTTCTGGTCAAAAAGTTGCCACAGCAGCCGGTGTCGTGGGCGGTGCCTATGCGGGCAATGCCATTGAAAGCAAATCCCGCACCACCACGAGCTATCGTGTTCGTGTGCGTTTCGAAGATGACCGTCGTGATAGCTTCAGCTACGCGCAAGCGCCCAATCTCAGTGTTGGCACCGCCGTTCGTGTTCGCAATGGCGAGCTGATTGCACGCTAAGCCACACTGCGCCGTTTCACGCATAAAAAAACCGCCGATGATCTGGCGGTTTTTTATGCACGATGATTACGTCAATAGAATGCTTAACGATCCGGCAGCGTGATGTTCAGCTCCAGCACCGAGCAGGTGCCTTGGCTATCCAGCTCAACTTGCACTTGATCCTCACGAATCGGCACATACTTGCGAATCACATCGAGAATGTCGCGATGTAACTGCGGCAGATAGTCAGGCTGACTACGCTGGCCACGCTCATGCGCAACAATAATCTGCAGTCGCTCTTTGGCCATGGAAGCCGTGGTTGGCTTCTTTTGGGCGCGGAAAAAATCCATGAAGCTCATCGCTTAGCCTCCAAACAGTCGCTGAAGAATGCCCTTCTTCTGGACATCCAAAAAGCGGTGCGGCACATCAGCACCGAGTAAACGCTCTACCGCATCACTATAAGCCTGACCCGCATCCGACTCGGCATCGAAAATAACCGGCACGCCTTGGTTAGATGCCTTGAGTACGGCTTGTGACTCCGGAATCACGCCCAGTAACTTAATCGACAAAATTTCTTCGACGTCCGCCACCGACAACATTTCACCGCTTTCCACGCGAATCGGGTTGTAGCGAGTTAACAGCAGGAACTCTTTTATAGGGTCGCGATTTTCTTCAGCCCGCTTGGACTTGCTCGACAGCAGACCGAGCATTCGATCGGAATCACGTACCGACGACACTTCGGGGTTGGTCACCACAATGGCTTCATCGGCGAAGTACATCGCCATGTGTGCGCCTTTCTCGATGCCCGCTGGCGAATCACAGATGACGAAATCAAACTGTGCGGCCAACTCGTCCATGACGCGTGCCACACCTTCTTCCGACAGCGCATCTTTGTCGCGTGTCTGGCTGGCTGCCAAGACAAAGAGGTTGTCTAGGCGCTTGTCTTTAATCAGGGCTTGATTCAGCGATGCATCGCCCTGAATGACGTTAATGAAGTCATACACCACGCGGCGCTCACACCCCATGATGAGGTCGAGGTTACGCAGACCCACGTCAAAATCGACCACGACCGTACGATGGCCGCGCAGGGCTAAGCCCGTTCCAATGGCTGCGCTGGTGGTGGTTTTACCGACACCACCCTTGCCCGATGTCACCACAATAATCTTTGCCAAAATGTCATCCTCTTTGCGGTCAGTGTTTGCACTAACACGCTTATTTCATCATCAGCGAATACAAAATTCGCGCCAGTATTGTTTAAAGATCCAGCAGGTTCAACTGATCTTGATCGAGCAGCACTTGAATCGCCTTACCCCACTGCGGCGTCTTCCTCAGGTCTTCTGCGACGCGGTAACGCCCCGCCACGGAAACCAGTTCCGCTTCCAGTGATTGGCAAAAAATTCGCGCTTCGCTATTGCCTTGAACACCCGCCAGCGCACGGCCACGCAGCGGTGCGTAGATATGGATATTGCCATCCGCTAATACTTCAGCGCCGGCACTCACCGGGGCCAACACTATTAAATCCCCTTCGGCATAAATCTGCTGACCACCACGCACCGGTTGCGTCACGATACGGGTAGCCGCACGAAGGGCTGGCGCAACAGCGGCAACCGTCACCGCAGGCGCGGCGACTTCAACTTCAGCACCCTTACGCTTAAGGCCTTGCAATACCGGCACGTCGAGCACCGCTAAGCTGGCGTGCAAAGATTGTGGGGCGCGAATAGCAACCAGACTGACCGCATGGGCACGCAGCAGTGTCACTAAGGCGGGCCAATCCACATCGGCACTCGCCACTTTTTCAACATTCAAAATAACGGGTGATTCCTGCAGCCATGCAGCCGCATCGTTAAGACGTGCCTTTAGTTGTGCGGCGACCTGCTCAAGGTCAGTACTGTGCAATTCAAGCACTGTGCCTGTAAAAGAGCCGCCCTTTAGCTGAAACGCAGGGCTTGCATCATGCAAGGCAGAAGAAGGGTTAACCATAACAGCGGTCATCTAGAATAATTGCGCGTATTGGAAACGAGGCGGCGCTGACACGCAAGCACCGTCTCGTTTTTTCACAGCAAACGCGGCATTAAGCGTGCGTTTTAAGCAGGCCGTTCACTTTATCAATGTAGGCTTGTTCGGCCGCAGCCTTACTCATGCCCTTTAACGCGGCCCACGCATCATATTTCGCGCGATTAATCATATCGAACATGCCAGGACGGCTGCCGGAAACATCACCGACACTGGCTTGTTTGAAGTGGGCATACAAAGACAGCATGTCTTCGTTGGATGGGCGCTGTGTCAGGGTTTTCACATCGCGTTGAGCTTGTTCAAAAGCGCTCATGGCTGAGCTCCTCCTAATTGTTTTTATGCCGCTAGACAGTAACAGCGCCGAGCTAAAAACCCCAGCGTTCTGAACACTTTTGGTGACGAAACGTTCAAGGCACAATGTGCGCTTTATATGACCAGGAAATACATATGCGTGTGGGATTTATCGGCATTGGGCTAATGGGCTTACCGCTGTGCCAGCGGCTGCTAAATGCTGGCATCTCGCTGCAGGTATGGAACCGTAGCGCAGGCAAACTCGATGCATTAATAGCTGCCGGCGCCATACCTGCCGACTCTCCCGCCGCCATGGCAGCCCATGTTGATGTGCTCTTACTCTGTGTTTCGGACTCAGTGGCTGTCGCCGATGTTATGCATGCTGAACACGGCATCTTAGCTGGGGCTCATGCCGGACTGATTGTGGTTGACCACTCCTCCATCACCGCCGAACTAACGCGACAATTAGCCGCTGAACTGCATAAGCAATGTGGCGCAACGTGGGTCGATGCGCCGGTATCAGGCGGCGTGGTGGGTGCGGAGCAAGGGCGTTTGGTCATCATGGCCGGCGGCGATGCCGACGCCATATCCCGTGTGACTCCCGTGCTTTCACACTACGCACAGCGCATTACCCGTATGGGCGATGTGGGCGCCGGCCAAGTCACGAAAATTTGCAATCAGTTGATTGTGGCGGCCAACAGTTTGCTCATTGCCGAAACGGTGGCTTTGGCAGAGCAGGCGGGAGTCGATGCCCGCCTGCTCGCGCCCGCCTTAGCCGGCGGCTTTGCCGACTCCCTACCTTTCCAAATTTTGGCGCCACGCATGGCGGAGCGGCGTTTTGAGCCCGTGCAATGGAAAGTGCAAACTCTGCTCAAAGACTTGGGCAATGCGGTTTCACTAGGTCAAACCGTGGACAGCCCACTGCCTCTTGCCACGGCAGCGCATACACTTATGCAGCGTCATTCCGACCACGGTTTCACGCGTGACGACCTGAGCTCGACGGTGCTCTTACATGCCCGCCCATCTGCTGCAGAACAGGACTAATTTTTATGCTTCGCTATTGTGCCAACCTGTCGCTGCTCTTTACGGAATACCCACTGATTGAGCGCTTTGCGGCAGCCAAGGCCGCAGGCTTTGAGGCGGTTGAAGTTCAATTCCCCTATGAGCTAAGCCCGAAAGCCATCCGCACCGAATTGGATGCTCATGATCTGGAGCTGGTGCTGATCAATGTACCGGCTGGCAACTTAATGCAGGGCGGCGATGGCATTGCCAGCGTACCAGGGCGCGAACAAGAGTTCCGCCGCGCCGTGCTTCAGGCATTGCCTTATGCCGAGGAGCTGGGCGTGCGCTGCGTCAATGTGTTGGCAGGACGCTTGCCCGAAGAAGGCGATTTGCTGCACTGCCTGCATACCCTCACCGCAAATGCTCGCTATGCCGCCGAGGCCTTTCACAGCGTGGGCGTCACCACCACGCTGGAGGCCATTAACACAGACGATATGCCTCGCTTCCTCATCCATAACATCGCGCAGATGCAGGAGATTTTGGAGGCTGCCGATCACCCTACCCTGAAGATGCAATTTGATTGCTATCACTTAGCGCGCATGGGCGAGGACTTAATCAGCAGCTTAGTCGAGAACTGGCCGCTGATTGGCCATATTCAATTCGCCGATAATCCGGGTCGCGGCGCGCCCGGCACCGGCACCATCGACTTCAAATCTGTATTCGCGGTGATTGACGAGCTGCCCTATGCGGGCTGGTGTGGGGCGGAGTATCGACCGGGACCCGCAGGCACGGAAGCCAGTTTGGGCTGGCTTCCCCGTTAAGACGCTGAGTTAAAGCGCATCGGCTAAAGCGCTTCGATGGCCTCGGCCAGACGTCCCACGCCGATCACTTGCATACCATCGATACCCTGCTTGGGCACGTTGCCGCGAGGCACGATGGCACGCTTAAAGCCATGCTTGGCGGCTTCACGCAGACGCTCTTGACCATTGGGCACGGGGCGGATTTCGCCGCTCAAGCCGATCTCGCCAAAGACCACGAGGTCGCTATCCAACGGCTGACCGCGCAGGCTCGATGTGACGGCCAAGACCACGGCCAAATCAGAACCGGTCTCCAGCACTTTCACGCCACCCACCACGTTCACAAACACATCCTGCCCAACACTGGCGATGCCGCCATGACGATGCAAAACCGCCAGCAGCATGGCCAGACGATTCTGATCCAAACCCACAGCCACGCGGCGCGGGTTGCTGAATGCATCGTCCACCAAGGCCTGAACCTCCACCAGCAAGGGTCGCGTGCCTTCACGCGTGACCATAACCACCGAGCCAGGAATGGGCTGATCGTAGCGTGACAAGAAAATCGCCGACGGGTTCGACACCTCGCGCAATCCACGGTCGGTCATGGCGAACACACCCAGCTCATTGACCGCGCCAAAACGATTCTTCGCGGCACGAATTAGGCGGAAGCGGGAGTCGGCTTCCCCCTCAAAATACAAGACGCAATCCACCATGTGCTCAAGCACGCGCGGGCCAGCCAGCGTGCCATCTTTAGTGACATGCCCCACGAGAAACAAGGCGCAACCGCTTTGTTTGGCATAACGGGTAAGCAGCGCCGCGGACTCCCGAATCTGCGACACACCACCCGGCGCTGAATTCAAGGCTTCGGTATACAGGGTCTGAATCGAATCAATCACCATGATTTTTGGCTGTTCGATTTGTGCCGTCGCCAGAATGCGCTCCACGCTGGTTTCCGCCATCAAGCGCAGATGTTCCACCGGCAATTCCAAGCGGCGTGCTCGCAGGGCCACCTGCGCCAACGATTCCTCGCCCGTCACATAAAGTGCCGTCTGTGTCGCCGCCAGATGCGTCAGTGTTTGCAGCAGAATGGTCGATTTACCAATGCCAGGATCGCCGCCAATGAGAACTACCGAGCCATCCACCAGCCCACCACCCAACACGCGGTCGAGCTCAGACAAGCCCGTTTGGGTGCGCCGCTCTTGAGCATCAATTTGCACATCGCGCAGCGCCGTGACCGTTGCAGCCTGACCCGCATAACCTCCGGGTCTAGCGCGCGCGCCCTTGCCCGTCACTGCAGGCTCTCGCTGCATCTCAGCCATCGTGTTCCAAGCGCCGCAGTCACCGCACTGGCCCGACCACTTGCTCGCCTCACTGCCACAGTCGGCACAGACATAGACACTGCGTAACTTAGACATGAGACGGACTCGACAGGCTAGCTGGCACGCGACGCACGCGGGGCGTTAGTCGGCAAAATAGCTCATAGCTGATGGTGCCGGCGGCTTGCGCAACTTCATCAGCAGGCAAGCCCTCACCCCAAAGTACAACCTCGTCGCCGGGTTTTGCCGCCACCGCGCCAAGATCCACCGTAATCATGTCCATAGACACTCGACCGACCAACGCACAGCGGTGGCCATTCACCAACACCGGCGTGCCATTACGCGCATGGCGGGGATAGCCATCGCCATAGCCAATGGCGACCACGGCTATACGCGTGGCGGCGTCAGCCACCCAGGTTGCGCCATAACCCACCTCATCGCCCGCACTCAACTCATGCACAGCAATAATTCGCGAGTGCAGGGTCATGACAGCTTGTAAGCCAAAATGTTCAGCGCATTGATCGGCAAATGGGGAGCTGCCGTACAGGGCAATACCGGGACGCATCCACTCGGTTTGCGTCTGTGGCCACGCCAAAATAGCGGCCGAGTTGGCAACGCTGGTAATGACCGGCTCACGCTGCGCCAGCGCAATAGCATCGCGTACCGCGCAAAAACGACCCCACTGCAACTCGGTCTGCGGGCAGGTCAATTCATCGGCTCGGGCGAAGTGCGTCATGACATGAATCGAGCTCACCAGGGGCAGTCGGTGCAGCTGATGCCAGACCTTGAGCGCGTCTGCTGGGCGAAAGCCAAGACGATTCATGCCAGTGTTGAGTTTGAGCCACACGGTTAGCGGCTCACCTGCTGGCGCAGCCTGCAAGAGCGCCACTTGCTCCGGGCTGTGCACGGCCAAGGACATCTGTGCTGTGCGTGCTGCAGCCAATTCAGCGGCAGTGAACACACCTTCCAGCACGGCAATAGGCGTGTTGATACCTTGTGCTCTTAGCGCCAAGGCTTCTTCGAGAAATGCCACACCAAATGCATCGACCTGCGTTGCTAATAGCGGCGCCACCTGCGCCACACCGTGCCCGTAGGCATCGGCTTTAACCATGGCCAGCAGCTTGGATTGCGAATGGTGCGCACGCAACACCGCGAGATTTTGCGTCAGCGCATGGGGGTTCAGCGTCAGCCAGGTATCACGCATGCGTTGCCTCGCGCTCCAGTTGTTCGGTGTTCGAATTACGCACGGTATTCGTATTAGTAGTCACTTTCCATGTTGCGATAGTGCTCGGGCGCCAGATCCTCGAATCGGGTGTACTTACCATGGAAGGCCAAGCGCAACGCACCAATCGGGCCGTTACGCTGCTTACCAATAATGATTTCGGCCGTGCCCTTGTCTGGTGATTCGGGGTTATAGACCTCATCGCGATAGATAAACATGATCACGTCCGCGTCCTGTTCGATAGCGCCAGATTCACGCAAGTCCGACATCACCGGGCGCTTATTCGGTCGTTGCTCCAGCGAGCGGTTGAGCTGCGATAGCGCAATCACCGGGCATTCCATTTCTTTCGCCAGCGCCTTCAACGAGCGCGAGATCTCCGAAATTTCGTTCACACGGTTGCTTTCCAAGCCAGGCACCCGCATGAGCTGCAAGTAGTCGACCATGATCAGACCTAAGCCACCCTGCTCACGCGCCACACGCCGAGCACGCGTACGAACGTCGTTAGGACTTAACGACGCCGAATCATCAATCAATAACTTCTGCTCCGACAGCATGGTCATGGTTGAGGTGAGGCGCGGCCAATCTTCTTCTTCGAGCTTGCCCGAACGCACACGACCCTGATCAATACGCCCCAGCGACGACAACATACGCATGACCAACTGCTCGGCGGGCATTTCCATGGAGAACACCAGCACCGGCTTGCCCGAGCGCAACATGGCATTTTCCACGAGGTTCATGGCAAACGTGGTTTTACCCATGGACGGACGTGCCGCCACAATCACCAAGTCACCATTTTGCAGACCCGAAGTTCGATCATCGAGATCGGTAAATCCGGTGCTCAGGCCGGTAATGGACTCAGTGGACTGAAAGAGCTTATCAATTCGATCCAAAGCTTTTTGCAGCAGAGGTCGCAGAGCTTGTGGCCCGCCACCTTTTTGCTGCTGCTCGGCAATCGCAAAAATCTTGCGCTCAGCCTGATCGAGAATGTCTTGTGCAGTAGCGCCCTGCGGCTGAAACGCGGTGTCTGACACCTCATTGCTGATGCGAATGAGCTGACGCAGCACCGAACGTTCCCGCACGATGTCGCCATAGGCAGCAATATTCGTGGCCGATGAGGTGTTTCGCACTAGCTCACCGAGGTAGGCCAAGCCACCGGCATTGTCCAATTCCCCGAGACGGGTCAGCGTTTCCGACACTGTTAGGGCATCGCGCGGATCGCCCGCGTTTGCCAAGAGAGCGATGGCTTGAAATATCAGGCGATGATCACGGCGGTAGAAGTCTTCCTCTTTGACGCGATCTGAAACCCTGTCCCAGGCTTGGTCGTCCAGCATCAGGCCACCGAGAACGGCCTGCTCAGCCTCCAGCGAATGCGGTGGCAGTTTCAGGTTCGCCAGCGTGTTTTCCGAGGCGACAGAGGTAGATTGCGACATAGATATTCTCTTTCAACAAGGCTGCAAGCTTAGCGCAAAAGCCCAAAACAAACAGGGCGCTTGAGTTGCCCCAAGCGCCCTGTTTTTTACTGATACGACATCAGCGGGTCAACATTGCTTACTCAGCAACGATAACCACTTTAACCGATGCCAACAGGTCACTATGAACCTGAACAGCAATGTCGTACTCGCCGGTGTGACGCAGCGGGCCCGTCGGCAGACGAACTTCGCTCTTGTCCACAGCAACGCCAGCAGCGGTAGCCGCTTCAGCGATGTCACGGTTGCCGATCGAACCGAACAGCTTACCTTCGTCACCGGCCTTGGAGGCAATGGTCAGGCTCAGTTCAGCCAATGCAGCAGCGCGGGCTTCAGCAGCGGCCAGAACAGCAGCTTCCTGACGCTCCAGCTCAGCACGACGCACTTCGAAATCGGCCAAGTTGCGAGCCGTAGCTGGCAGTGCTTTGCCCTGTGGGATCAGGAAGTTGCGGCCGTAGCCTGGCTTCACGTCAACCTTGGTGCCGAGAGCGCCGAGGCCTTTGATTTTTTCTAACAGAATAACTTGCATCACGCACCCCAACCTTAAATGTGGTTATCGGTATACGGCATGATTGCCAGGTAGCGGGCCTGCTTAATAGCGAGGGTCAGCTGACGCTGGTAGCGTGCCTTGGTACCGGTAATACGGCTCGGGACGATCTTGCCGTTCTCGGTGATGAATTGCTTCAGGGTCTCAACATCTTTGTAATCGATGTAGGTGACCTTTTCAGCCGTGAAACGGCAGAACTTACGACGACGATAGAAACGCGCCATGGTTTCCTCTCCTTAATCTTGTCTGTCTAACGTTTGCGCGTGCAAAACCACTTTTTCGGTGTCGCGATAACTAGCCATAGCCAGAAACCCCGTCACCACTACCCGATCACCCAGCTGCAAAGTTTGCAACTGCTGCACTAACTCACCAGCACAATGTACCGTGAGCACGAGGCGAGCCTCGCGTGCCGAGCCAGCTTCCCGTTGCCGGGACCGGTGCTGCAACAGAAAATCCTGATGCGCGACGCCGGCGGGACTGACCCGAGGCGGATACTGCTTTTCCAGTATCCCAGTGATCTGCAGCGTGTTTTGCTCCACGCTAACGATCTGAGTTATTCAGCGGAAGCCGAATACTCCTGACCTTCGTCGGCGCGAGCCGCCTTACGAGCGCGTTTTTCTTCAGCGCCCTTGGCCAGGATGGATTCTTCGGTAATGGCTTCGTCACGACGGATGATCAGGCTGCGGATCACGGCATCGTTATAACGGAACGCTTCTTCCAGTTCAGCACGAACGCTATCAGCGCATTCAATGTTGAGCAGGATGTAGTGAGCCTTGTGAACTTTGTTGATTGGGTAAGCCAACTGGCGGCGGCCCCAATCTTCGTAGCGGTGAACGGAACCGCCCGAATCTTTTACCATCCCGGTGTAACGCTCGACCATCGCGGGAACTTGCTCGCTTTGATCGGGGTGCACCAGGAACACGACTTCATAATGACGCATCGGATTGTGCTCCTTACGGATTGAACAGCCCCGCCGGACAGCGGCGGAGCAAGGAGTACGAGGCCTTGTTCTTCAGAATTAGGCGCTCGCGACTCCGGACAGTCGGTGAAGACCATGCGGAGGACGCGCGACTATACAGGAATTTGGTGGTTTTTCAAGCGGGTCAACTGGTGGTGGGAGTTAAGCAGGGCTGCCGCACGCCGCTAGTACGTCCATGTAGGCTCTCACGCTCCATCCATGGCGCGTGACGGCGGCCACCCTGCTTAACTCCCACCACCAACAGCATGCTCAAAACCAACCTGATTTGGTAAGTCCACAATTAGCGGCATATGGTCGCTGTGCGCTAGCCAATTTTGGGGAATACCTATTTGTAGCGCTGCGTCTTGCAGAAGTTCTTGGGACAAAAATGAATAATCGATGTGATACGGCTTTTCGGTATTGCGATGCATGAAAAAAGTGGGGACCGTCTCTGCTCCTTGGAGCTCAGTGCTTTGGTGGTGATACAGGCTGTGCAACCCAAGATCCGCTAATTGCTTGACGACATCCGAGTGATTCCACCAACGATCCCATTTATCCCAACAGACATTGCTATTGAGATCGCCAATCAGAATTGATTTTCCGGCGCTTAGAAAGTCAGCGTGCAACTGGAGGTACTTCCAAAGCTGGCCGATGTACTTGAACGTTGGCGAGCCCGCTTCTTTTGTCCATACCGCTAAGAAGGTGACTGTGTCATTAACTTTGAAGGGAAGGAACAGCTCGAGGCCTTTCGCATCCAATTGCATTTCAGTCAGCACTAATCCAGGCCTAGCAAACACGCCTAGCCCACGACTTTTGCTCCCGCCTATCCATAAGGAGTTTTGAGCCCACTCCGAGTAGGCTCTATCTGAACAGCGCTTTGGATCTTCGCACTCTTGGACGATGTAAATATCTGCTTCGAGAGCTTGCAGCTCTAAGAACTTTTTGCGCAAAGCGCCGTTACAGTTCCAGCTGACAAGCCTCAAAACACAGGCTCAACGAGCACGCTGCCGAACAGCCTCAAACAGCGCAACGCCAGTGGCCACGCTAACATTGAGGCTCTCGATCTGCCCGGCCATCGGGATATACGCAAGGTGGTCGCAAAGCTCGGCCGTGA
The DNA here is from genome assembly GCA_002342025.1 of Moraxellaceae bacterium UBA2477. Taxonomy (GTDB): domain Bacteria; phylum Pseudomonadota; class Gammaproteobacteria; order Pseudomonadales; family Moraxellaceae; genus Perlucidibaca. The sequence goes on from DDPD01000092.1 coordinate 17,697, forward strand.
GACGGCGAAGACCAGTACCTTCCGCACCCATGACAATCGCCAGCGGGCCTTTCAGATTGACATCGTAGAACGGCTTGGCGCCGTCGCCGAGACTGGTGCCGACGACCCAGACACCACGCTCCTGCAATTGCTTGATGGTGCGCGCCAGGTTGGTGATCTGCATGAACGGGATCAGTTCGGCAGCACCGCAGGCGACTTTACGCACGACCGGCGTCAAACCGACAGCTTTGTCGCGCGGACACACCACGGCATGCACGCCAGCCGCTTCGGCCGTACGCAGGCAGGCACCGAGGTTGTGCGGGTCAGTGACTGCATCGAGAATTAATAGCAGCGGCGGCACTTGCAGGCCATCGAGCAGCTCCTGCAGGTCGTTGTCATCACCGGCTTGACGCTCGCGAATACGGGCGACGATGCCTTGATGGCGGCCACCTTCGGCGAGTTGATCGAGCGCGTTGCGATCCCGGAAGCTGACCGGCAGGCCGAGTTGGCGCGCCTGCTTAACCAACGGATTCAGACGCGCATCTTCGCGCGTGTCCATTGCTTGCAGCTCAAGGACGCGTTCAGGCTCCGTGTTGAGCAACGCTTCCACGGTGTGCAGACCGTATATCCACGACATCTTCGACATTTGAACAGTTCCTTGGCAATCAGCGCTTGCGGGTACGGGGCTGTGTGCGCTTGCCAGCGGGCTTAGCGCCCGAGGCATCGCTAGCAGGAGCTGCACCCGTGCGGGCGGCCTTACGGGCACGACCCTCACTCACACCGGGAATCTCACCTTCCTTCAGACGCTCGCGCAGCGAACGCTTGCCGGTGCCGCCGCCAGAGAGCAGGTCGAAGTCCATCTTGCGCTCGTCGAGATTGACCGCTGCAACTTTAATTCGTACCGGTTCGCCAATACCAAAGCGGCGCTGTGTGCGCTCGCCCTGCAGGCGATGGAAGGTGGCGTCATAGCTGTAGTAGTCGTCACGCAACTGGCTGATGTGCACCAAGCCTTCCACATAGACTTCTTTCAGCTCAACAAAGAAACCAAACGAGGTCACGGCGGAAATCACGCCGTCGAACTCTTCGCCGACGCGATCTTGCATGTACTCACACTTGAGCCAGGCCATCACATCGCGCGTGGCTTCATCAGCACGACGTTCGGTCATGGAGCAGTGCTCGCCGAGCGAGACCATCTGAACCTGACCCGGCAGCGGCTCGACCTTGGCACCCAGCGCACCCTTAATGGCACGACCCACGCGCTGCATCGGCGTGGTTTCGTGATCACCCGCCAGAATATTGCGGATGGCACGGTGTAGTAGCAAATCGGGGTAACGACGAATCGGCGAGGTAAAGTGTGAGTACGCCTCGTAGGCCAAACCAAAGTGACCAATATTGTCGGGCGAGTACACCGCCTGCGACAGGGAACGCAGCAACATCGTTTCAATGATGTGCTTATCCGGGCGATCCTGAATCTGCTGGATTACCGCCAAGAAGTCAGCTGGCTTAGGCTGGGCTGTCGCCGTGAAACGCAGACCCAGCGCCTGCAAGAAGCCACGGAGCTTGTTCAGCTTTTCGTTCTTCGGGCCTTCGTGGTTACGGAACAACGCGGGCATTTTGGCTTTCAGCACATAGGCCGCCGAGGCCACGTTAGCCGCCAACATCATTTCTTCAATTAGCATGTGCGCTTGATTACGCACCACAGGAATGATGCGTTCGATCTTGCGGTCCGCACCAAACAGAATGCGGGTTTCTCCACTGTCGAAATCGAGCGCGCCACGCACTTCGCGCACGGCACGGAAGAGCTTGAACAGATCGTAGAGCGTATGCAGCGATGCCTGCACAGACTCCGGCCAGCGCTTGCGCAGTGCATCGGCCTCACGGCTGGTCGGTGTTTCCAGGAACTGGCTGACCTGCGTATAGGTCGTGCGCGCCTGCGAATGCATCACCGCTGGGTAGAACTTACTGCTGGTCATACGCCCAGCGGCTGAGATGGTCATGTCGCAGACCATGCACAAGCGATCCACATGCGGATTCAGCGAGCACAAGCCGTTAGACAGAATTTCCGGCAGCATCGGCACGACAAAGCCGGGGAAGTACACGGAGTTACCGCGCGCCTTGGCTTCGTCATCCAGCGCCGTGCCGGGGCGCACATAGTGCGACACGTCGGCAATGGCTACGACCAGGCGATAACCGCCGCCTTTACGCTTTTCGGCATAGACGGCATCGTCGAAGTCTTTGGCATCTTCGCCATCAATCGTCATCAGCGGCAGGTCACGCAAATCAACACGGCCTGGCTCGATTTTGGCGTCTTCATCCACTTCAGGCGAGAGCGTCGCGACTTCACGCTCAACGTCCGAAGGCCACGCGTGAGGGATATCGTAGTTACGCAGCGCGATGTCAATTTCCATGCCCGGCGCCATAAAGTCGCCCAACACTTCAACGATCCGGCCTGTCGCGAGGCCGCGATGGCTGGGGTAATCCACCAGCTCAATGCTGACAAACTGATCCGGTTCGGCAGGCACGCCGCCATCAACCACCAGAATTTCTTGAGTAATGCGTGGGTTATCCGGCATGACATAGGCCACGCCGTCTTCTTCGCGGTAACGCCCCACTAAGTACTTATATCGACGCTCTTCAACGCGCACCACAATGCCTTCACGACGACCCTTGTGGTCGTAGCCCGCCACACGCACGCAAGCGATATCGCCATCAAACAACAAGCGCATCTGACGCGAAGGCAGGATCAAATCTTGACCGCCTTCGTCGGGCGTAAGGAAGCCGAAGCCATCTTTGTGACCCTGCACGCGCCCACGAACCAACTCATCATCATGCAACGGTGTGTAGGCACCACGTCGATCGGAACGTAATTGGCCATCGCGACTCATGGCTATCAAGCGGCGGCGCAGGGCCTCTTCACGCTCGGGCTCAAAGATGCCGTAGTGATGGGCGAGCTGTGGATGTGTCAGGGGCTTAGCCAACTCATCGAGCGTGGCAAGGATCATCTCGCGGCTTGGCACCGGATTTTCGTACTTTTCTGCCTCACGCTGAGCGTGCGGATCTTGAATAGGGGGTATGCTCTTGCGACTCATGCGCCATCTCGTTAAATTTTCCTCATTCTACACGGAAGATGGTTGACAGCCTCGTTTCCCCTCTCTATATTTCGCGGCCTCACATGCCCAGGTGGTGAAATTGGTAGACACGCCAGCTTCAGGTGCTGGTTCTCGCAAGGGAGTGGAGGTTCAAGTCCTCTCCTGGGCACCAAATTAAAAAGGCCGATCATTGATCGGCCTTTTTGTTTTTCTGCTCAGTAGTTTAGAGCATGAACTGAATCTGCGCCTCGCCCACCAAGAAGCCCAAAATCGCACCCACAGCAATCAGCGACCACTCGTCTTCTTTGAACGCTGGGCGCAGCATGCCTTCAAACTCTTGCGGCGTAAGATCCTGCATGCGGCTAACCAATGTATTACGAACATCCATTGCGTCTTCGGCATAAGCCTCAACGTACTTCATGGTTTCCGGCATTTTTTGCAGGATACGCTCGGCAACCACATTCTTCATTTCAATGTAACGCTGGCTGCCCACGGCATAGACCACTAGCGGACGCGCCACACCGGCCTGCTCGTCAACTAAACGCTTTACGTTCTTATGCACTAATTCCATGATGCGATCCGAGAAGGCTCCACGGAATAGCTCCTCAATCATATTAGCCGGAGTCAGTAACTGCTTAGAAATCAGTGCTGCATAATCAGCCGCCACTTCTTTTTGGCGCTTCAGGAATAGGCCCTGGAAGGTGATCCCCATGAACTTTGTTGGTAGTTGTGGACGGAACATCATCTGTAAGGCAATCCAGTCGCTAAAGAAGCCGACAAAACCACCAAAAGCCGGCAGCATCCACGGTTGCTTAAAGAGCAGCCAGCAGATCATCTGAATCAAACCAATGCCAAAACCGAAATAGAATCCCGCATTACTGAAAAAGCGGAACTCTTGCTTACCCACCTTCTTAAAGATGTCATTCAACAAGGCCTTATCTTTCATCAAGTTGGTCAGCACCATATGCTTGATGTCAAAGTACTTGTCTGTATTGTTCTTCACTTCCTGCATGATGGCCGCGACCACCGCAGGCGACTCCGCCTTCACGCGATTAATGATTTTCTGGCGAGCAAACTCTGGCATGCCCTCCCATAGACCGGGCTGATACTGTTGCGCGACATCGCGAACAATATCTTCTGCGGCGGCCATCATGGGCACTTCGATTTCTTTGGCGATGCGTTGCGGGTCTAAGCGCGCAAAAATCTCGGAAGGTTTAATCAGCTTGGAGGTCATCAGGTCCACAGAAATCATGGCCATCTTTTCCGCTTTACGCGGAACAATCCCCTGCCAGCCTAGAAACGGCTTAATGCCCACGAACTCCATGGGCGAGAACATCATCTGAATAGCCACCACCTTGGTGACATAGCCAATAATGCCGCTGATAAAGGGAATGGATATGTAGAGCCACATATCCGCTTGAAAATCAGCAATCATCTGTTCGAACATGACACCAATCCTTGAGTAATCCGACTTATTATTTTTGTGGAAGCACTGCTTCCTGGTCGCCAATCATGCCGTTTTCTCAGCCCATGGCCTAGCACCGAAACCTAGTGTCAGTAATATTTGACCAAAATCTGACGGCTGACATCCGTATTAAGGGCTGCCTTTTGCTGAATGTCTTCAGCCAGTAGTGCCGCCAATTTCCCGCCAATGAGGGGAATATCGCAGCTTACGTCCCAGCTAATAGTGTTTGTGGTGACGCCCGACCGCTCACTTAACTGCATTCTGGCGCTGATACTCACCGCTTTAACGGCTTGATTAATGATTTTCAGACTGCCAGTCGCTGTTTCTCTATCCCAACTATCCGTTTGATCAATCTCAATCAATTGATCCGATTTCACGAATTTTTGCGCGATAGCAGGCAGCTTGATGCTGGGCTTTCCCATGATGCGAGAGGTAATGGAAAAATAACGCCCATCGTCGGTTTGCTCTACAACGGCAAAGCTGTCTAGATTCGCCAACTCCGCTTTACGTGCAACATAATCAGGCGAGGTCAGCATGACCAGAACACGAGACAGTGGGGCATCCCACGTTAACGTCGTTTCAAACTTCATGCTCTTGCCTCGCCTTGATACGTTTTTTTATTGAAAGGGGTGGCGCAACACAATCGTTTCTTCGCGGTCAGGACCGGTCGAAATGATATCAATAGGGCAACCAACCAGCTCTTCAATACGCTTGATGTAGGCGCGCGCATTTTCCGGCAGTTTATCTAGCGATTGCACGCCCACGGTGGATTCTGTCCAGCCCGGCAGCTCTTCGTAAACTGGAACAACTGTTTCATACGCCACAGCATCCGACATCATGCCTTCAATACAGCCAGGCTCACGTGTTTCATAGCCGGTGCAAATTTTGACTGAGGCCAAGCCGTCCAGAACATCGAGCTTGGTTAAGCAAATGCCAGAGATGGAATTGAGCTCAACGGCACGACGCAGCACCACGGAATCAAACCAACCGCAGCGACGCGCACGACCCGTTGTAGAACCAAACTCATGACCCACTTTGGCCAGATGTGCACCGGTTTCATCAAACAGTTCGGTAGGGAAAGGACCGCCACCGACACGCGTGGTGTAAGCCTTGGTAATACCCAGCACATAGTCGAGGTAGAGCGGGCCAAAGCCGGAGCCGGTAGATGTGCCACCAGCCGTGGTATTCGATGACGTCACATACGGGTAGGTGCCGTGGTCGATGTCCAGCAACGATCCTTGTGCGCCTTCAAACATGATGCGCGCACCGGCACGACGGAAGTCATGCAAAATGCCTGGCACATCGGCCACGAGGTCACGCAGCTGTTCGCCCCAAGCCAGCGCCAGATCTAGCACTTCTTGGAAGTCGATCGGGTCGACCTTGTAGTAATTCACCAACTGGAAGTTATGGTAGGCAATGATTTCGCCAAGCTTGGCCGCCAAGGTTTCACGACGATACAAGTCCGCCAGACGCAAACCGCGACGCGCCACCTTGTCTTCATAGGCAGGCCCGATGCCACGACCTGTAGTGCCAATAGCTGATTTACCGCGAGCGGCTTCACGCGCCTTATCCAGGGCTACGTGGTAGGGCAGAATCAATGGGCAGGCAGCAGACACCTTAAGGCGCTCACGAACTGGCACGCCTTTGGCTTCTAAGTAAGCCATTTCTTTCAGCAGTGCATCGGGAGCCAAGACCACACCATTCCCAATTAAACACTGAACCCCGGCACGCAAAATGCCCGATGGAATGAGATGCAGAACAGTCTTCTCACCATCTACAACGAGTGTATGGCCGGCGTTGTGGCCACCCTGAAAGCGCACTACGGCCTGGGCGTTATCGGTTAATAAATCAACGATCTTGCCTTTGCCTTCATCACCCCATTGGGTACCCAAAACCACTACATGCTTGCCCATGACTCAGTCTCTAATTTGCAGGATTCAGGAAACGATAGTGCGCACTTGCCAGCGCCCATCTTCAAAAAGAAATTCTCGATCACAACCCACTTCCGCCGCCGACACCGGCGCACCCGGAAGCTGCTGCACAACACGTTGACCATCGGCTCGCGCATCGGTAATTGCTTGTAACAGTGCGGCAGCCTCGCCAGCAGGCGCCAAGATACCGCGCGCTATTGCAGGCTGATGATCAAAATCCAGCCACTGCTTAAGGTCTGCACTAAATCCCGTGGCGGGGCGGGCGCGACCGAAGGCTTCCCCGACATGGTCGTAACGGCCTCCTTTCGCGACTTCGCTACGCTGTCCAGCGACATAGGCTGCAAACACTAATCCGGTGTGATAGTGGTAGCCACGCAATTCACCAAGATCCACATAAATATTCACTTGCGGGTGTGACAGGTGCAGCGCCGAAACCACGGCTTGCATATCGGCCAGCGCATCAGCGACCGCCTGGGGTGCGTCCGGCCACGCACGCGCGGCACGCGACAACACCGAAACATCGCCCGACAAGCTTGGCAGTGGCATTAACGCCTGAGCAATATCTGTCTGCGGAACCAGTGCCGACAGTTGCTCGCGCCATTCAGGCAATGACTTACGCGAAAGAATGGCTTGAAGCTGACACTCCGCTAACGAAGACACCGACGCAGCCTGCACAAAAGCACGGAAGATACCAACGTGCCCTAAATCTAAGGTGATGTTTTTTGCGCCCGCAAGCAGCAGCCCGTCGAGCATGAGTCGAATGACTTCAATGTCACTTTCTACGCCCGCGTGACCATAGAGCTCGGCACCAATCTGCACAGGGCAGCGCGACGCAGACAGACCGGTGGGGCGTGCCTGCAGGATAGTGCCGGCGTAGCAATAGCGCGCCGGGCCTTGCACGGGCAAACAGTGTGCATCCAAGCGAGCGACTTGCGTCGTCATGTCGGCGCGCACGCCCATCATCCGGCCACTGAGTTGATCCGTAATTTTGAACGTCAGATCATCCAGATCACTGCCGGAGCCGGTCAGGAGAGAGTCCAGATATTCCATTAATGGCGGAAAAACGAGTGCGTAACCCCAACTGGAGAATCGATCCAGCAAACGGCGTCGCAACGACTCCAGACGAGCCGCCTCAGCAGGTAGCACATCCGCCACCCCATCGGGCAGCAACCAGGCATCGACCGGTTTGACCATGATTTCTCGCAAATTCAGCCACAAAAAATATCCGGGAGACATTTTTGACGTCGCGCTAGCGACGGCCCGGAGGGTGGCCGCCATGGACGGCAGGCCACAAAAAAACCGAGTCAATACTCGGTTCGGTGCAGTTTAACACAGGATTTAGCGTATTGCCCAAGACTGCCAGCCCTTCACGGCTGACAGTCTTGGCATGCCACTATTTACCTGAGTTTTGCATATAGCGCAGGAACTCACTGTCGCCCTTCAAGACCATAACATCACTGGGCTTATTGAAGGTGTTGCGATAAACCTGCATAGAACGGTAGAACTTGTAGAACTCAGCATCTTGCCCAAAGGCTTTGCGTGAAATGGATGCTGCCAGCGCATCGCCCTCACCGCGCAGCGTTTCTGCTTGGCGATAGGCTTCCGCCAGAATCACCCGCTGCTGACGTTCCGCCTCCGACTTAATGCGATCCGACATTTCCGTACCTTGCGAACGATGCTCACGCGCCTCACGCTCACGCTCTGTACGCATACGGTTATAGATCGACTCTAGCGTGGAGTTCGGAAAATCAACGCGCTTGACGCGAACATCAACAACCTGAATACCGAACTCGCGACTGGCTACCGTGTTAGCCGCTTTGGTTAGATCAATCATGAGCTGCTCACGCTGACCCGAAACCACCTCTTTAACGGTGCGTTCAGACACGCGATTTTTCAGACCATCACGAACCAGAGGCAACAAGCGAGACTCAGCTTGTTTGATATCGCCGCCCGTGGCCGTAAAGAAGCGCTTCACATCATCCACACGCCACATTACGTAGGCATCGATAATCAAAAACTTGCTTTCTTTGGTCAAAAATTCGGTGCGCTCAGCATCACTGACCTGCAGACGCGCATCAAAACGACGCACCTCATGCACCATCGGGATCTTAAAGTGCAGACCGGGCTTTAGATCAGCCTCCACAACCTCACCGAAACGCAACATCACCGCACGCTCAGTGGCACTGACCGTGAAGAAAGCACTGTTCACAATAAACAGAATGAATAGAACGACGGTCAACGCCGATACATTACGCGAGCCCATTAGCGTGCTCCTTCCAAGTTTCGGCCACTACGAACGAAATCCCGAGCCGCTGAAGTCGCTGCCGGCTCAATGATAGGACCCGCTCCTGCTGCGGGTGAAGGCGCCGCAGGCACCGTGACCGCAGGCAAGCCCAGCTTATCCATCGGCAAATAAAGCAACGGGGCAGCACCCTTAGGCTCAACCACCACTTTGCTGGTTTTGCTCATGACGTCATTCATCATGTCGAGGTACATACGCGAGCGCATGACCCCCGGATTCAAGCGGTACTCTGCCAGCAAGCCTCTAAAGCGGGAGGCATCACCTTGAGCGCGATCAACCACTTCTTGCTTATAACCGGTTGCATCCGCCACTAAACGCGCTGCCTGACCACGCGCTTCCGGCACGATTCCATTCGCATAGGTCTCGGCTTGGTTTTTCAGACGCTCTTTGTCTTCCTTGGCGCGAATCACATCATCAAATGCAGACTTCACATCTTTCGGCGGCAACGCCTCCAAGATGTTCACGTTACGCACGCTAAGGCCGGTCTTATAACGATCTAAATACGATTGCAGGCGCGGCTGAATGTCTTGCGCCACGCGCGCGCGGCCCTCGTTGAGGATCTGCGTCATCGTGCCATTACCCACGACATGGCGCAGGGCTGATTCGGTCGCATGCGCCAACGTGGATTCTGGGCTAGCAACCGA
>DDPD01000012.1 GCA_002342025.1 Moraxellaceae bacterium UBA2477
ACGGCATTGTGGCCGTACCACCACTGAATCATCGCGTCCGTCGCACCCGAGTACATGGAGTAAGACTTGAAGGTGTCAACGGGCACCGCCATTGAGTTCACGATGTGCAATAGCGCGATGGTGATGATGAAGCCACCGTAGAACCAGTTCGCCACATAGATGTGCGATGTCTGACGCTTAACCAAGGTGCCAAAAAAGACCACAGCATAAGCGACCCAAACCACGGTAATCAGAAGGTCGATGGGCCATTCCAGCTCAGCGTATTCTTTAGCGGAGGTCAGTCCCATGGGCAGGGTGATGATCGCGGCAACGATGACCGCTTGCCAGCCCCAGAATACAAATGAAGCCAGCTTGGGCATGAACAGCGGCGTTAATGTGGTGCGTTGCACGACATAAAACGAAGTTGTCATCAGCGCAGAGCCACCAAAGGCGAAGATCACCAAGTTGGTGTGCAGAGGGCGCAAGCGGCCGAAGGAAAACCAGGCGGTGTCAAAATTGAGAGCGGGCCAGGCGAGCTGAGAGGCGATTAATACGCCAACAGCCATACCCAGAATTCCCCAAATGACGGTCATGATGGCAAATTGCCTGACCACCTGCATGTGATACGCCGGCGCGGCGCCTGACGGAGCATGGGACATGATTGCTTCCTGTATAAGTAGCAGATTTAAGCGTTGGCAACCTGCATTTCGCAGTTTCATGCGAGTTACAGAGGCTTGCCATAAGGCAGAGGGTGAACACGCTCTGGCCGCCTGACTCAGCACCGAATAGTGGTGCTGGGCGGGCGCATTTTAGTCGCTGGCGCAAGAATTCGCACTGAAAATGTAAGGCTATTCAGGCAGTTTTTTCATAATTTGACCCAAGTACAGTTCGTATTCCTTTTTTAGCCGGATTTTCGGCTTCAGGGAAAAATTGGCTTAGTTTGTGCATGCTCTAAAACAGGGCGGCGCGAGTCGTCTGCCCAAATACAGTTCGTCATTTCTTGTCGATTTGGAGCGGATACCTTTAAGCCAGTAAGATGCCGGCTTAAGGTGCCGCTTAAATCACACGTACTGAATTTCGATCTGTTTAATAATCAAGGGGTTAGTTATGAAGATGATCACTGCAGTCATTAAGCCATTCAAGCTCGATGATGTTCGCGAAGCACTCTCCGATATCGGTGTAACCGGTTTGACTGTGACCGAGGTGAAGGGATTTGGTCGCCAGAAGGGCCATACAGAGCTCTATCGTGGTGCAGAGTATGTGGTCGATTTTGTGCCCAAGGTGCGTTTGGACCTCGCCGTCAGCGATGACCAATTGGATTCTGTCATTGAGGTGATTACCAAGGCCGCAGCCACCGGCAAGATCGGCGATGGCAAAATTTTTGTGACTGATCTGCTGCAAGTCGTTCGTATTCGCACCGGCGAAACCAACGACGACGCGCTCTAACGTTAAATTTATACTTTTAGGAGAACACCATGCTTCCTCGCGTGGCGGGCTTTATTAGCCTTTTCTTACTGCTGCCAAACCTGGCATTTGCCTCCGACACGGTTGCGCTGAATGCCGGCAACACAGCGTGGATTCTCACGGCTACCGCGTTGGTGCTGTTTATGACACTGCCTGGGCTGGCGTTGTTTTACGGCGGCTTAGTTCGCAGTAAAAACGTTCTGTCCATTTTAATGGCGTGCTTTGCTATTGCCGGTGGCGTTAGTGTGCTGTGGCTCTTAGGTCTGTACTCGCTGACCTTTAGCGACGGTGGTGTAGCGCAAGACTGGATTGGTGGTATCAGCAAGGCAGCCTTTGCCGGCATAAACCGCGACTCGATGCAGGGTGATATCCCGGAAGTACTGTTTGCCGCTTTCCAGATGACCTTTGCCATCATTACTCCAGCGCTCATTATTGGTGCATTTGCCGAGCGCGTTAAGTTCTCCGCCACGCTGATTTTCTCCTTGCTGTGGACGGCTGCTGTCTACGTGCCGGTAGCGCATTGGGTTTGGGGCGGTGGTTTCTTGGCTCAGCGCGGCGTCATCGACTTTGCCGGTGGTATCACTGTGCATATCACGGCAGGTATCGCTGCATTGGTTGCTGCAATTGTGATTGGTCCGCGTCGTGGCTTCCCGAAAACGCCGATGCCTCCGCACAACCTCACAATGACAGTCATCGGTGCGGGCATGCTCTGGGTCGGTTGGTTCGGTTTTAATGCCGGCTCGGCACTGGCTGCAAATGGCAGTGCAGGCATGGCGCTGCTGGTCACACACATTTCGGCGTCCGCCGGCGCTTTGGTCTGGATGCTGTGTGAGTGGAAGCGTTTCGGTAAGCCCTCTGTGCTCGGTATTGTCACTGGCATGGTGGCGGGTTTAGGCACGATTACCCCAGCCGCTGGCAGCGTAGGCCCCATGGGTGCGTTGATCATTGGTGTGCTCGCGGGCCTGGTCTGCTTCAACATGACGCAAATCGTTAAGCGCAAATGGGAAATTGATGATTCGCTGGATGTTTTCCCAGTGCACGGCGTGGGCGGCATTTTGGGTAGCTTGATTGTGGCGGTTCTGGCCAGCCCAGATTTGGGTATCTTCTCGGGCTTTGGCTTCGGGGGCAGTAACGCCAGCATTGCCGATCAGTTCTCAGCTCAAGCCTTGGGCGTAGGTGTAGCGATTGCTTATACCGCCATCGTCACTTGGATTCTGCTCAAGCTGACAGGTTTGATGACCGGTGGCCTGCGTGTTTCGGCTGAGGAAGAGACAGAGGGTCTCGATCTCGTCTTGCATGATGAGAAGGGCTACGACATTCGCTAATGTGCTGAGTGGCGCCGCGATCACCAAACTGGTGCGCGGCACCACTGTGCCGCACTATTTTGGCGCAGATAAAGTTCGTGACTGACTGGTTGCCAGTGTCACGGTCATCGTGTAGGTTCAGCTTCCGGCGATTCACTAGACCGGTGTTTACACAATTACTTTTTGGAGAAGAACAAGATGGCAGCTTTCCTGTCGCAACAATGGTTTGCAAAAGTCGCTGAACTGACCGCCGCTGCAGGCGACCTTAATGTACCGGCTGGCCTAGCTAACCTGCTGCTTAACGTCACTGTAAACGACGCTCCGGAAGGCAAAGTCGATCTCGCCCTGAATGGCGGCAAGTTTGAGCTGGGTCACAACGCCGCAGCTGGCACTAAGCTGATCTTGTCGGCTGAGCTGCTGCGTCGTATTTTCCTCGAAGGTGATGCCAGCGCGGGTATGCAAGGCTTCATGACGGGTCAGCTTAAAGTTGAAGGCGACATGAGCAAGATCATGGCCATGCAGTCCGCTCGTCCTAGCGAGCAAATGAAGGCCTTGTTTAAGCAGATTTTGGAAATGACTGCTTAATTTAGCGCCGAAATAAAAAACCCACCATCAGTGTACTGTTGGTGGGTTTTTTTATGCTTGGATATAGCTCAATCAATAGCGTTACAGCGCCTCGCAGAGCTTTACGATCCAATACGCCACGATAAGCATTTGCGCGATCCACAAGTTGGCGCGAATGAAAACCATGGTGGGGCTGGTACTGATGGCGTGAACCAAGACCTGACCAATGCGAAGGCCCAGAAATACCATGGCTAAGCCATCCACAATCGCGAGCTGATTGGTGGCATAGGCGGCCAGCACAATGGCGGCGAATACGGGCAGATTTTCAACACAGTTCAGGTGCGCGTGTTGAAGACGAACAAAGAAAGCAGGATCGCTCCAGGTTTGCGCGCCGCGTGTCCACGCATTGGCAGAAGCTTTGCCGGTTAGCACCAAGCCGACGCGATAACTCGCATAGCTCAGGGCTAAAAGAGCGGTAAGAGCAGCAAAGCACAAGAGGGCGCAAATGGCGGGTGAAAGGGTCATGATTTTTCTCGTGTAGTGATTGACAGGAGAAAAGTACACGACTTACGGCTTTAGTCACAGTCCTACAAAGTGTTAATCGGAGTGCACAGACTCAGTAAAGCAGTGATCAGCGAATAGAGGCATAAAGCGTTTGCCAGATTTGATGCCCAACTTTATCAAACCTACGGACGCTGGCAACAAATGCCAGTCGGGCTTGGCTATCAATAAAGCTATCCGGAAGTAAGGGGTCGAAAACAACATGTCGAATGGCTTGGCCACCGAGCAAGAACGATTCGCGTGCCGCTGTTTCGGGATCGAGCTCCTGTGCGTTTTGCATCCACGTTTCTAGCGACTGCTGCCAATAAATGTAGTCTGCATTCAGGCGATTCGTATCCCACAGGCCTTTAAGTGCGGCTTCGTCGTTCCAATGCTGGCTCAAACATAAGCGTGCTTCCGGTTCTAGGCCGAGCGTGTGAAGACGCTTCAGGACCGCTTCTGGGCCGCTTTCTAAGTTATTTGGCCTTACATGTAAGCCTTGCTCAAGCTCTCGAAACCCTAGCATGTTTAATGCGCGTTCTCGGTGTTTCAGCGCGGTGCGGTTGGTGCGCCCCAAATTGGCGGTGAAAACCGTAATCCAGTCACCATGCCAAGGTCTTAGGCGTTGTTCGGCGCTCCGCCAGGTAGCGACATCACCCGCTAGATCTAAGGCTTGTGGGCCGAGGCGATAATTTCCTCGGCCCGCAGCCTGTACCAGACCGTCCGCGGATAAACGCACGAGTGCGACGCGAACAGAGTTCTCACTGATGGCGAAGATGCCACAGGCAGTGATGGCTTCACGCACGGAAATCTGATGGAGGCCACTTGCTAGCAGTAGATCGAGTATCAGACTTCGTGCGTTGAGTTTCATGTTGAGCGTGCAGTCTCTGGTGTGGTGAAAAAGCGATTAGCGCGCTTAAGGGCGGCGTAATCATTAAATCGCACACCCATCTCGCGCATCACATTATGAGCGATTTTGGCATTCCACTGGCGAATGTAGAACGGCTCTTTCACTGCGAAATGGTGAATGGCGTGCGTGCTGCCGAAATTGAAGCAGAACAGCTGCATCGGGAGCAACCACCAAGGATTCAGCACTTGGCACTGCTGCATGACGTTTTTCGCTTCGACATCACCGTAATAGTGCATGTTGGAGCTAATGAAATGCAGGCAAAAAGTGCGCAGAAAGGACGGCAGCATGTAAACCACGGCGAAGATATTTAACCCCGCCACGCCCGCTTCGGCCCAAGACGGCAGCGTGATGGCATAGCCCGTTAGGTCTGCACCGAAGCTCACCAGATGCCAGATCACCCACGTGTGAAACAGGGCATAGTAAATGTTGCCGAGTGGGAAATAGGCGCCGACTTGCTCTTTGATCATGGCGCGCACTTCGGCCTTGCTCTTCGGCTTCTGTGACTGGATATAGGCACGTGTAGCGTTACGCATGGTCATGGGGCGCAGGTAGACGGCGAGCATGTTGTCACCTGTCATGAGCAAACGGCGTAAGCCCCAGCGTTCGCCATTGGTGATGCCGCGTTCTTCCAAATCGGATTCGGTGCCGGAGAACTTGTGGTGATGCAGATGCAGCTTGCGTCGCACAAACGGGCTGACCGTACTGGCTCGGGCAATCCAACCCATGAGCAACATGAAGTTGATGACTTTGGGCTGCTTACGGAAATACATGATGTGGATCAGGTCGTGCTCCAGCTCATGAATAAACGACGCAAAAATGGCGGTGATAGGCACACAGAGCCACCACGGAATAACGCCCTGAACATAGAGCGTGCCACTGGCAATCATGCCGAGCAGAGAAACCATCATAATGCCGGCGCCAATAGCATCCTGATGCCGTAACCAGCGATGGCGTTCGCGAAGGGCGACACCCGCGGCCAGCACGGTATTTTTTATGTGTTCTGATTTTTGCGCATCGGTCATGGCCGATGCGTTGGAATGAGATGACGTCATGAAGCGATGCCTCGTTGAAAACGACGGACAGGAGAGTCCGACCCCATCAGATTAGGGCTTAGGGTTGGCTGAGTGTCAGGGGTAGTTGTGCCTAATATCTGTCAAATTAGGCCAATTTTAGGGGGGTCGGTTTCAGCGTGTATCAAAAGGTTGACGACGAAAGGCCGAGGGCGAGCATCCCGTCCATTGACGAAATGCTCGCGTGAAGTTGGCGGGGTCTTGATAACCCAAGGCTTGAGCTATTTGAGCTATCGTTGCATCGGGTCGCGCCAATAAGATTTTGGCTTGCTGCTCTCGGGCTTCGTCGAGTAGGCGCTGGTAGGACGTGCCGGCTTCCTGTAACCGGCGCTTGAGTGTGCGCTCGGATAAATGAAGTTTATCTGCGAGCTCATGCAGGCGGTCGTAGCGACCGTTGCTGACGCTGAGCTGTGAACGAATCTGTGCAACCCAAGGGTCTCTGGCTTCTGAGGCGGCGAGCTCAGCGAGCTCCTGTTCGCACTGGGCGATGGCCAGCTGCGCCGTCGCCGGGTTGGCTGTGGCAATGCGCTGGCTGAGCAATTGCCGTGGAAATCGGATTTGCATACTGGGTTGGGAGAAGTGGAACTGGGGCAGGCGATCACGCCAGGCGGCGTAATGCGGCGGCTCGGGGTAGGGCACGGCAATCTCGCTGCGCCAATGGGACGGTGTGGGTTGCCCACTGAGCAAGCGGTTAAACAAGCAGCAGAGTTCGACGAGCACAATGTCGCAGGTGAAGCTTTTCAACACCCCAAGCGGAATGGTTTCGGCCAACTCCACAATGACCCAGTCATCTTCATACTGGATGCGGCTGCGAAATAACGGTGCGCGTGCCTCAAGGTAGCGTTGACTGAGGGCAATGGCTTCCTCCAGTGTGCTGCTACTCATTAGGCTGAAGCCAACAAAGCCATGCTGAGTCAGTTGGCTACGTAGGCCCAGCTCATAGGCCAAGGCGGGATCGCCACTGACGCGCAGTGAGTTTGCCAGCATGCGACCATACTGAAACCCTTCGATACGACGATTCTGCTGGCCAAGCTCGGCTTCCGTCAGGTCGGTACCTGCCAGTACATCATTCGCCGCATGCCCACGTTCGAGCATGAGGGATAACAAGTAGATGGCATAGCTAGCAGGCAATTGCATAAGTTAAAAAGCATCAATGAGGCCAAAGCACCTTCATACGGGCATCGCGGCCACAAGACAAGCGGTAGTACTGATATCGGAAGCTGTTTTTCTTGTAGTAATCCTGGTGATAGTCCTCCGCCACATAGAATGTGCTCGCGGGTACGATGCGCGTGGCGATCTGTTTCAGACCGCGGGCTTTCAGCAGCGCCGCTTTGCTTTGCTCGGCGATACGCATCTGCGCGGCATTGGCCGTGAAAATGGCTGGGCCGTAATGTGCGCCGCGATCACAGAACTGTCCGCCGGCATCGAGAAAATCATGATGTCGCCAGAAGTAACTCACCAATTGCCCATAGCTAATCACGGTGGGGTCGTACTGAACTTCCACAGCCTCCAAATGCCCCGTGGCACCACTTGAGACTTGAGCATAGTTCGGCTGATCGACATGCCCGCCGGTATAGCCAGATATAACGGCCTTTACGCCCTTCAGCTTCTCGAAGTCGGATTCGCTGCACCAGAAGCAGCCACCGGCGAAGATGGCTGTTTCCGTCTTGGCTGCCGGGGTTACGGCCGAAGCAGCGCTCGCGGCAAAGGAGAGGGTGCAGAGCAGCAATGCCTTCCAGAGCAATGTCATGATTAACCTCTCAGTGCTGGCAAGGGCTTGTCTTGCTCAATAAAGCGCAGGGCGAGGCCGTTATTGCAATAGCGCAAGCCAGTTGGCTTAGGGCCATCCTCGAAGACATGGCCTTGATGGCCACCGCAACGCACGCAGTGATACTCCACGCGTGTCATAAAGAAGCTGCGATCCTCTCGCTGGCCAATGGACTTCGGCATCGCTTGGAAAAAACTGGGCCAGCCTGTGCCACTGTCAAACTTGGCCTTACTGGTGAACAACGGTTGATAGCAAGCGGCACAGAGGTAAGTGCCCGACGCTTTCTCGTCATTGAGGGGGCTGGAAAAAGGCGGCTCGGTGTTTTCCTGGAACAGTACATTCCAAGCGGCATCGCTGACTTTTTTACGCCAGAAAACAGGGGCTTGAATAAAGCGTTTGGCCTGGTCAACTGCAACCGTGGCGGCATGACCAAAGCGCGTCGTTAAAAGTGCAGCCAATCCGCCCAGCAGTACATGTCTTCGATTCATGATGATTTATGCTCGTTATAGCAGGGTGTCATGCTTTAGACGCTTAGACAGTCGAAACGCTACAACGTATTAGGGATATTTTCCTCAGCCCCGAATCGGCTACCCTAACGCCCTTTGAAGCATCTGTCCCGGAGCTGTGATGAGTGCGCTGTTATTACTGTCCGTCTGTTTGTTCCTGGGCGTGCTTATGCGCCGCTATGGCAATCCGCCGGCAGCATTGGCTCCTAGCCTGAACTGGTGGGTCGTTCAAATTGCTTTGCCTGCGATGGTGCTAGAGCTGATTCCTCGTCTGCATCTCGATCCTAACCTCTGGTATTTGGTGATCTCGCAGTGGCTGGTATTTCTCGGCGCGTTTCTACTTTGCCGCTTTTTGGGCAGACGCCTAGGCTGGTCGAATGCCCGGATCGGCGCATTGACGTTGGTGTGTGGCTTGGGCAATACCTCTTTTATGGGCTACCCCTTGCTAGAGGCTTTGCGCGGTCCCGAGCAATTGGCTCTGGGTGTCGTGGCGGATCAGTTGGGTTGCTTTGTCATGCTCAGCTTGGGGGGTGTTATGGTCGGCGTGATCTATGCCGGCCAAGCCGCCACCCCCGCCGCTGTGGCTAAGCGAGTGCTGCTGTTTCCCGCGTTTGTCTGCCTCATCATCGGTCTGTTGGTCGGGCAATTGGGCGGGTGGCCACCCTCCGTGGAAAGTGTTCTTCACCGTATTGCGCAATCGTTGGCGCCCTTAGCGTTGTTCTCGGTGGGCTTACGCCTCAAATTGCAGCTGGCTCGGCATCAGTGGCTGCCTGTGGGCATGGCACTGGGCTGGAAAATGGCATTGGCACCAGTGGTGATGTGGAGCCTGGGTAGTGCTTTGGGCGTCTCAGGTGCCATCTTGAGTGTTGCGGTATTGCAGGCGGCAATGGCCCCGATGATCTCGGCTGCTATCTTGGCGGAACAGTTTAAATTGGAGCCTGACCTAGCCAATGCTGTGCTGGGTATTGGGATTTTATTGTCGTTGGTGACCGTGCCTTTATGGAGTATGGCGTTACCTTAAGCTCGTCCGTTGTGCGAGAAGCAGGCGGTTTGCTGGTGAGCGGCTTATTTATGAGCAAACAGTCGCACAGAGGCTTGACCGGAAACGGCCTCATCACTATGATTCGCGTCCTCACCGATCCTCGATAGCTCAGTCGGTAGAGCAACGGACTGTTAATCCGTGGGTCACTGGTTCGAGTCCAGTTCGAGGAGCCATATTGTGGTAACAAAAAGCCTCAGCGCTTGCTGGGGCTTTTTGCTTTCTGGGGTTTCTATTCTGAGGTGAGCCTTGTCTAAGGTGGGCCTTGGCAACATTCGACTCAGGCAAAGCCCAACAACAGCTGTGCCGTGCCCGCAATCAAGCCCGTGACTGCACCTAGCAGGAGTAGGATCCACTCGTCTTGCTGGAAGGCGGGGCGCAGCAAATCCTGAAATTCGCCAGGCGTCATTTCTTTCATTTTTCCCGCCAGTAATACGGCCAATGCGGCTGAACGCTCCTGATTGAACTGCTTGTTGGCCAACGGTTGCAGAGCAAAGGCTGCGCCCTGTTCAGCAATTCGTGTCTTGAACGCAGCATAACCGGTGGCGCCCATGACCACTTGTGCGCCACTGCGGGCAATGGGTGAGTCATCGACTAGGGTGCTGATGTGGCGCTTGATGAGACGGCGAGCGCGTTCTGACTTTTCACCAATAAGCATTTCGCTCATGAAGCGGTGAATGGTGAGAATTTCNNTTGGTGGCAAGACCCAGCACGGCCGCATACAGTGGCAACATGCCGTGCCAAGGAATGAAGTAGAACAACAGCATTTGCAACAGGCCAAACCCTAGGCCAATCCAAAAGCTCACGTTCACGATGAATCGGAACTCAGCGTCGCCAACCTCACTAAATAAGCGCACGACTAAGGCGCGGTCGGCTTCGAGCTGGCGGCCGCACATCTCCTTTACATCCACCAAGTTATCAATATCGTCGATCACAGCATGAATCAATCGCTGCATCACTTTTGGCAGGTTGTTTCGAACGTGACGGTAAACACCTTTGCGCACCAGCGGCGGCAGGTTTTCCCAGAACACCGCATTGCGCTCGGTCATGGCTTCGTCGGTGTATTCCTCGATGCGCGAGCTGACATGCTGGGCGACATAGTTGCCGATTTTCTCCGGCTCCATCTGGCGCACGAAGTCGCTGACGGAGCCCATCTTGCTGATGGCGTTATCCACCACGATGTCGGACATCCGGCGCGCCCCGCGAGGGATGATGCCTTGCCAGCCGAGCAGGTCGATGTTGATGCCCAGCAGTTTGCGCAGACGCGGGGTTCGGATGCCGATGTAGTTAATTGGATACATCATCATTTTTACCGCCCACCAGACATGAGCCCAGGTCACCACGGCGGCTACGATAGGAATGCTGACAAAGCCCCAGAAGTCGGGGCGTGCATAAAGTTCCTGCCAAAGCGCGGTAAGGTCCATCGTGTGTATCTCGGTGACTAGCGGGTCAGCGAAAGGCTACCATCGGCGTGACGTGGATGATTGGCTGAAAGCGCAGCCCTGCGGGGCGTGTAAGTCACCCGTTGCCGCGACTTAAGAAGGTTTTAGTTTGCGGAACCACGCGGTGCGCTGCATGGCATCCATGACGCCGGGCAGCAAGCGCTTGCCGGCATACAGCGCCCAAGCTTCGGGGCTGACCGGCACCACGGCGCGATTGCCGGTGATGGCACTGACCACGGCCTCGGCGACATGCTCCGGGCCGTAATTGCGCTTCTGATAGATCGCCACCAGTTTGTCCTGCGATTGGGCGGTGCTGCCGTGCATGCGCGTGGCGGCGACGATGTTGGTGTTGATCACGCCGGGGCAGATGGCGCTGACGCCAACGCCGTGCACAGCCATCTCCAGGCGCAGCGATTCGGTCAGGCCCATGACGGCATGCTTGCTGGCGGAATAGGCCGACATGTCGGAAGCCGCGTAGTAGCCTGCCGCCGACGCGATGTTGACGATATGGCCGCGCTTGTCTGCCGCCATGCGCGCGCCGAAGGCCTTGCAGCCATGCACCACGCCCATCAAATTGATACCCATGACCCACTGCCAGTCTTCGATGGGCGTATCGAGAAATGGTCCGGCCGTGCCCACGCCGGCGTTGTTCACCAGCACATCGAGCGTGCCATGGCAGGCGTGGACGCGATCGGCCAGTGCCTGCATGGCTGCCCAGTCGGAGACATCAACGACTTCCTGATCGACGCGCGTGCCTTGGGCGGTGAGCAGGTCGGTGGTTTCCTGAAGCGCGACGGGGTTGCGGTCACACAGCGTCAGGTTGGCGCCGAGCTGGCCGAGCAGCAGGGCGGTGGCGCGGCCAATGCCGGAGCCGGCTCCGGTGATGAGGGCGTGTTGATTGGCGAAGGCGTTGGGCATGTCGGATCTCTTCTGATGGCCAGATTCATGTGTTAAAGAAGCACATTAGCATTTTGCTTAAGGTTGTTTACATGCCCCGCCTCATGAAAACCCACAATCCATGGATCGTCTGGACCTCCGAGCTGTCACCCTTCGGGCTCAAGGTTATCCTGCTTTGTCGATATTACGGCTTGCCGTTTCGGGTGCTGCCGGAGCAGGGCACAACGGCAGAACGCATTCGCTATTCTCTGCGCCGCGAGCTGCTCACGCGCGGCGTATTGCCGCTCACCTGGCCACTCATGACCGCCGACGACGAATTCCCACTAGTGCCTTTCCTGTTCGGGCCTGATGGCGAAAATCTGTACGACTCCACGGCCATCGCCGAGTGGTTTGATCAGCAAACTGAAGCAGCGCGCTGTTTATTGTCCGACGACCCGGTGGCACGTTTTGTGACCGCGTTGATTGACGATTATGCCGATGAGTTCGGCTTGTATATGGTGCATCACAACCGCTGGAAGGTGTCGGCGCTGGATAACGATGCCAGCGAGCGGCTGGTGCGCGAGCTGGGCATTCCTGGGCTGCTGAAGCAGCCGGTGATGGCGCGCTGGCAGCGCCGACAGACCGAGCGTCTGCCGTATCTGTTCAGCGTGGCCCCCGAGGGCTTTCAGCTGGCGGGCATGCCGGCCGGTGTGCAGCCGCCGTCTCGACCGGGCTTTCCGGCCACACATGCCTTGCTTGAAGATGCCTTCGAGCGGCTTATCACTATTCTCGACACGCTGTTGAGCCAGCGCCGTTTCATCCTTGGCGAGCGCATGACGCTGGCGGATGCAGCGCTGTACGGTCAACTCGGCATGAACTTGAGCGACCCGTCGGCGTGCCGCTGGATGCAGTCGCGTGCACCGGCACTGCATGCTTGGCTGAAGCGCCTGCATTGCGGCGATTTGGCACTACTGCAGGCGAGTGGTGGGCTGCAGATTGATACGGCACTGGCACCGCTGCTGGCCGAGATCAGTCGCGTATTTGTACCGCTGATGCAGCAGAATCTATTGTCTTATGAGCGCTGGCGGGCACAGGGCGAGGTGCTGTTTAACGAGCGCGCTTTTGATGCTGGTCGGGCGCTGTATTTTGGCGAGATTGACGGTCATGAGTTTTGTCATGTGGCCAAATCCTTTCAGGCTAAAGTCTGGCGGCAGCGGGTAGGAGAATGGCGGGCGTTGTCGGAGTTGGCGCGTCATCATGTTGCACTTCAGGGTATTGCAGAGGCAATGCTCACCTCAGTGAAGTGAGACGTCAGGGGCAGCGCTGCTGCCAGGCTGCCACCAACTTCCGCATCGCCGCCATAATTTCCGATCGTGGTGCCCCAATATTTAAGCGCATATAGCCACTACCGCCATGCCCGAAGACGGTGCCGGCGCTAAGGCCCAAGCCTGCCTCATGAGCAAAAAAGCGCTGCAACTCACCATCGTCTATGCCCAACCCGCGACAATCTAGCCAAAGCAAATAGGTGCCTTCAGCGGGAACGACCCTAACTTTGGGTAGCTCGATGGTCAGTAGCTGCGTTACAGCCTGCTGGGTCTCGTGCAGATAGGCCATGAGCTGATCCAGCCAGTCGCCGCCATGACGATAGGCGGCTTCGGCCGCCGTCAGACTGAAAGGGTTGCTGTTGCCGACATGAAGCCCTGCAAGCACCTCGCGCAGCTCATCACGCAGGATGGGGTCGCTGCTGATCAGGTAGGACAAGCCAAGGCCAGGTAGGTTGAAGGTTTTGCTCGGCGCCATGGCGGTGACAATACGATCGCCAGGCAGTGCCAGTGTTGCCAGCGGGATATGACGCTGATGCGGGTAGATCAGGTCGGCATGGATTTCATCACTAAAGATAACCAGTTGATGCCGGCGCGCGATGGTCAATAGGTGTTCCAGCTCCTCACGCCGCCAGACGCGGCCGACGGGATTATGCGGCGAGCAGAAAAGTATGGCCTTAGCACCATCGGCAGCACAGTGTTCGAGATGCTCGAAGTCGATTTGCCACTGGCCGTCCTGTTCTATCAAGGGATTGAGCAGGAGGCGTCGATCGCTACGTGTCACGGCCGAGAAGAAGGGGAAGTAAACCGGCGGCTGCACGATGACACCTTCACCGGAACCCGCAAAAGCGAGTGCCGCCGCATGCAGCGAACCGACCACACCAGCAGTCAGCAGGATATCTTCGCGCGCTACAGACCACTGGTGGCGCTGTTGCAACCACTGCTGAATCGCCTCATAGAGACTGTCGGGCGCATCGGTGTAACCGTAAATCGGGTGCTGCGCACGGGCAATCAGTGCGGCGGTCACGGCGGGCGGCGCAGCAAAGTCCATGTCGGCTACCCACAGAGGTTGCACCGCGTCGGTACCAAAGATGCGCGCACGGCCTTCGTATTTTTCGCTGTGCGTGCCTGCGCGCGAAATCGGTGTATCGAAGTCGACGCGCTGGCCGGTCATTAAGCAATGCGCTCCCAAAGTGTTACTTCGGCCAACGTGTGCTGATGCTTTCGGCGTGTTTCACGAATTACAAAAGGCACGTCCTGAGCGGGTTGCATCAAACGGAAGTGCTTTCCAAGCAGCGCGTGCAGGCCATCCAGTGTGGTGAAACTTTCACCATCCTTTTTGAAGCCGCCAACCCAGGCTTCACGGGGCGTGTGATCGGCCAGCCAGGTGTAGGGCGAAGTCAGCATGAGCACGCCACCGAGTTGCAGGCGCTCGTGCACATGGCTCAAGAACAGCGCGGGGTCGTAGAGGCGGTCAATGAGGTTGGCGGCCAAAATCAGGTCATAACCGCTGAACTGTGGCTTCAGGTTACAGGCATCGCCTTGGCTGAAGCTGACCTTGTTCCGGGTAGCATCTAAGCCGAGGTCGCTGAGCTGGCGTGTCTTGTAACTGACCAGTTCACCTTCATCGGGCAGGGTATAGCGGGTAACGCCTTGTTCAGCGAGCTGAACCCCGAGGCCAATGAACCGCGCTGAGAAATCAATGCCGGTCACTTGGTCGAATTCGCGAGCCAGCTCAAAGGTGGCGCGTCCGGTCGCACAGCCGAGATCTAGGGCGCTGCGGCGTGGCTTTCCTTGAGTGGCCGCGAGTGCGATTTGGGCAAGAGCCTTGGGGAAGTTCGGCACGCCAAAGTATTCGTCGCCGTAGTGAAATTCAGCGTACTCCGAGAGTTGCTTGTCAGTTTCGTAGTAAGCAGTGGTTTGAGTCATGGGGGTCTCGGATACAACATAACGGAAGCCGGCATGTTGAAAGAAATGTCGGCGGAAAGCATAGCGGGCGCTGCGGCGGGTTTCGTTACCGCAGGATATCCACGAGCCACCCATTAAGAGATTGTGGCGCTCATCAAAGGTGGGTGTGGTGAAGTCATCATAAATTGGGTGTACATCAAACCCGTCAAAGGGGTAGGTCGGCGTTTCTGTCCATTGCCAGACATTGCCCGTGACATCATAAAAGTCGCCCTGGCGGAACTGCGTCACGGGGCAAGACGATGCGTAGTGATCGAGATGGCGATTGCTGTCTGCGGCTCTGGTGCGGCAGACCTCTGTTGCTCCCGATACCGAATAGAGTCGCTGCCATTCGTCTTCGGTGGGTAAGCGCACCGAACGACCAAGCTGTTCGCTTTGCCATTGGCAAAATGCTTTCGCTTCCAGATAGTTCACTTCTACAGGCCAGTCCCAGGGCATATCAACAACTTCGGCCATTAACCTGAGTTGCCATGTCATGCCGGTAGCGGTGGGGTGACGTAGCCAGAACGTGGGGTGTTCAGCGCGGGAATAGCGGCGCCAATTCAAGCCTTCCTCGCTCCAAAAACGATCTTCTTGGTAGCCACCGGCTTCTACAAAGGCCAGAAATTCGTGATTGCTGACCAGATACTTCGCGGCCTTAAACGAGGCGACGCTTGCACGATGCTGGCCGTACTCGTTATCCCAACCGTAGATTGGGTCGTTGAAAGCTTTGCCCAATACAACGTCGCCAGCTGCCACCGGAATCAGTTGGTTTAACGGCGCCAGACCCGATTCGCGACAGGGCTGCCAAGCGGCGTGCGGTTTTACAAACGCTAAGGCATGCTGGCGCATGAGTACGGACGACGTTTCCAAATGAATGCGCTCGTGCTCAATGCCCATGATGACCGCCCACCACGGATTCTGCCAATCAATCGGCAGACTCAATGGGGCGGTATCAATAACCTCCAGAACAGTTTTGCGTACCGTATCGCGATAGGCTTTTACTTCCGCCACGCTCGGCCAGTCGTAGTGGGCATCGTTCAGATCGTCCCAGCTCATTTCATCCACGCCGACAGCAAAAATGGATTCGAAACGGGCGTTAATGCGCTGGCTCACTAGGTGAGCTAGCAAGAGCTTATTAATGAAAAAGGTCGCAGTGTGGCCAAAGTAAAAAATGAGCGGATGACGCAACGAAATGGGCTTTTTGTAATATGCCTCGTCGCAGGACAGCACTTCGAACAGTTGCTCGTAGCGGTCAAAGGTGTCGATAAAGTATTGACGAATTTCCGCACGCACGACATCCGGTGAGGCGCCTTGAAGGGCGGGTGTGCGCGTGAAGAAAGTCGCGGTGTGCGGGAAGCGTTCGGCCAACATGGCGGTCATCCAAGAATAAACTGATGACATCGTATACAGAACTTAAGTGGGATTTGTAGCGGACAAAACTATGTTAACGACCACAATCACCGCAATGACCATGGCGATAGCAAAAATAATGCCCGCTGCGATGAACGGTTTGGCATCTGTGCTGGCAAAGTCACGCTGGCGATTGGCTTCGCTTTGCACGCCAAACCAAGCCCGAAAGACGCTGGCAAAAGCATTCAATGGGGTGGTTTTTGGAGCTTCATTACTCATGTGGCGACTCCGCGTTAATCCGGATGATAAAAAGACTGCCGTTGAAACGCTGTGACTTTTATACGCTATCTTTCGGGTTAGTGGTGACTTTCGAAGAATAAGGGATGCTTATGAGGCAGGCAGTGGACATTGCCCCAGGATTATTGGTGCTGCATGGCAATCAGCTGGAGCACTTACGTCAGTTGGTGACATCGTGGGTAGCCAGTCATCCGCTGCGACCGCTGGAGTCGGATGTGATGGTGGTGCAGAGCAACGGCATCGCCCAATGGCTGCGCATGGCGCTGGCCGCGGACCCTGAGTTTGCTGCT
This sequence comes from Moraxellaceae bacterium UBA2477, assembly GCA_002342025.1. Lineage (GTDB taxonomy): Bacteria > Pseudomonadota > Gammaproteobacteria > Pseudomonadales > Moraxellaceae > Perlucidibaca. Next base: position 16,669 of record DDPD01000012.1, read on the forward strand.
GATGGCACTCAGATTGGGGGCGGCTGCGGTATCGCAGCGGCGGTGGATGTGCAGTTGCCGGCGCGCTTTCTCTGGCAGGTCTACCGTGCGGTGCTCGGTGCCGACGCTATCCCAACCGAGTCGCCGCTAGACAAGCAACCACTGACCTGGCGATTGCTGCGCCTGCTGCCGCAAGTATTAACACAGCCCGAGTTTGCTCCGTTGGCGCGCTACCTAAGCGATGACGCCTTAGGCCGCCGACGCTATCAGCTGGCGGAACGATTGGCCGATTTGTACGACCAGTATCAGGTCTATCGTGCCGATTGGCTCAACGATTGGGCGCAAGGCGAAGACCAAGTCCGGCTCAGTCGGGGCGGAACGCAAGCCTTGCCTCCGCATCAGCGCTGGCAAGCGGCGTTGTGGCGAGCCTTGTTGAATGACTTGCGCGCTGACGGCTTGGCCACTGCCGGTAGCCGCGCACTGGTGCATCCGCAGTTTTTGCAGGCCGTGAGCCAGCGGAGTGAACGACCGTCAGCTTTGCCGCGCCGAGTGGTGATTTTTGGGCTGTCGGCATTGCCCGCTCAAGCCTTGGAAGTACTCGCCGCGATTGCGCCTTGGTGCCAAGTGATTCTCGCCGTACTAAATCCTTGCCAGTATTACTGGGGCGATATCGTTGAGGATCGCGACCTGCTGCGCCAAGCTTACCGACGCCAAGCACAAAAGCCGGGCATGCCCGCAACCGGGTTAAGTGCGGAGGATTGGCATCAGCATGCGCATCCATTGCTGGCGGCCTGGGGACGCCAAGGTCGCGATTTTCTGAGCCTGCTCGATAATACCGAGGCTAATAAATTTATCTCGCCGTTGTTGGCCGCTTTTCAAGAGAATCGTCACGACTTTTTTACCGAGCCGGTCACTCAGACGCTGCTCGGACAGCTTCAAGATGATGTGTTGAATTTAAGGCCGCTAGCCGAAACGCGGGATCTCTGGCCGGCGGTAAAGGCCACACAAGATGTCTCGCTGCGCTGTCATATCGCTCATAGCGCCCGCCGCGAGGTGGAAATTCTGCACGACCAGCTACTGGCCCGTTTTGCCGCTGACCCCACGCTGCGTCCGCGCGATGTCATCGTCATGGTGCCTGATGTGAATACCTATGCCGCGTTGGTGCAGGCGGTGTTTGGGCAGTTCGAGCGTGGTCATCCGCGCCATCTTCCGTTTGCGCTTGCCGATCAACGGCAACGTGGCGTGCAGCCCCTGCTCATTGCGCTGGAGTATTTGTTGGCGCTGCCTGAGCAACGCATTACTGCCACTGAAATCATGGATTTGCTCGATGTGCCAGCGCTGCGCCTGCGTTTTGGCTTAGCGCTGAGCGACTTGCCCTTGTTACGACGCTGGATCAGCCAAGCGGGCATTCGCTGGGGTATTGATGGCGCGCAGCGCGCTACGCAGGGCATGTCGGCGCAATGGGATGCGAATACGTGGCAGTTTGGTCTAGACCGATTGCTCCTGGGCTATGCCGTTGGCGATAGGCCATTGACCACATCAGACGGCGCAACGCTAATCCCCTGCGATGAAGCAGCGGGCTTGTCCGCCGCTTTGTTGGGGCCGTTGAGCGACCTCTTAGTGGCGTTATCAATCACCCTAAATGAGCTACAGCAGCCAGCGACGCCAGCGCAGTGGCAGGCCCGACTGCAGCAGCTTATGGCGCGTTTTTTCAGTACCGAAGCGCGCTCCGACAATGCGGATCAAATCGCGGCCGATACCGCCTTGCTGGGGCAGCTACAAACGGCATTGGCGTCTTGGCAGGGGCATTGCCAACAGGCCGGGGTGGTCGAGGCATTGCCCTTGGTGCTGGTGCGTGAGGCCTGGTTAGCGGGTCTCGATGCCGGTGGTTTGCAACAGCGCTTTCTCGCCGGTTCCATCAATTTTTGCACGCTCATGCCCATGCGCGCCATCCCATTCCGTGTGGTCTGTTTGCTCGGCATGAACGAAGCCGATTACCCCCGCCGGCAGCCGCCACTGGATTTTGATTTGATGGCCAGCGACTACCGCCCTGGTGATCGCTCGCGTCGCGAGGATGATCGCTATCTTATGCTGGAAGCGTTGTTGTCGGCGCGTGAGCAGCTTTACATCAGCTGGATCGGGCGCCATGTGCGCGACAACAGCGAACGCGCGCCATCGGTTTTGGTCGGCCAGTTACGTGAGCATATTGCTCAAGGCTGGACGCTAGCGGGTGGCGGCGATTTGCTAGCGGCGCTAACCACGGTGCATCCGCTGCAGCCGTTTAGCCCTCGCTATTTCACACCGGGCAGCGGCGTTTTCAGCTATGCCGGCGAATGGCTGGCGCAGCATCAGCAGAAGCTAGACGAGCCATCGATTGAGCTGTTACCGGCCATGGAACCTGCGCTGCCGATCACCGTCGAGGGCTTGCAGCGTTTGATCAATGCCCCCGTCGGGCAGTTCTTTAAGACGCGCCTCAAGGTTCAGCTCGATCGTGAAGAGCAGACACTGGAAGACCATGAACCTTTCGATCTGCGGGGGCTCAATCACTATGCCGCCTTGCAGCAGGTGCTGGATGGTGCGCGCTTGAGCGTTGAGCATCAGCCCTTAACGGATGCGTTGGCCGCTTTGCCGGCAGCACTGACCGAGACCACGCAGCGCCTGCAGGGTGAGGGCCGCTTGCCGTTGGCAGGGTTCGGAACGCGTTGGCAAACCGCTTTGCAAGCGGATGCCCTGAATCAGTTGCAACGCTGGTTGCACGTGCAGGCGCAGTGGCCGCAGGCCGTGGCGGGGGGCTTGAGCGTGAGCTTGGCTGAGTGGGACTCTGCCAGTGAGCCCTTACGCTTGCCTTCGCTGTATCGTGGTGATGCCGGGCTGGCACTGATCAGCCTCAATGCCAGCCGTTTCTGCAACAAGGGCACAGCGAAACTGAATGGCAAGGATGGGCTGAATCTGAGCAGGCTCAGATTCGACAAGCTGCTCAACAGCTGGGTGCTGGCTTCGCTCGCGGCCTTGCAGCCAGAGCCGGTGCAGGTGGTCGTGGTGGCCCGCGATGTCACACTGACCTGGCAGCCGCGTGCTCGCGACGAAGCCATCAGCACACTGACTGCCTGGCTGCAGGCCTGGGCCTTACACACCCAGCGACCGCTGCCGATTGCCGTCAATACCGCCCTGACGTTCTTGGCTTTTCGGGATGAAAAAGGTGAAGCGGTGGCCTACACCAAGGCCGCTGAAACCTACCACGGCGTCTTCAAAATGGATGGCGAAAAAGACCGGCGGCCTAGCCTGTCACGGCAGTTTCCCGATTTCGACACGCTCTGGCAGAGCGGTGACTTCGCACACTGGGCCAGCGTGCTTTATCAGCCGATGCTAACGGCGTTGCAGTCTGGTGCACTCACCGCTATTTCGGCCGAAGACCAAGGGGATGACGCATGACCCGCGCCCTAGAGACGCAACCGCGCTTGCCTCCTTTGGCACTACGCTTTCCCTTGCATGGCTCGCGCCTGATCGAAGCCAGCGCGGGTACTGGCAAGACCTACACTATCGCGGCTCTGTATGTGCGCCTCGTGCTCGGCCACGGCCCTGACAACACGGCGTTCAGTCGCGCCTTGCTGCCCTCCGAGATTCTCGTGGTGACCTTTACCGAGGCCGCCACGCAGGAGCTGCGCGACCGTATCCGCCGACGGCTGGTCGAGAGCGCCCGCGCGTTTCGCGGCGAGCTGCCGAGCAAGCCAGATGACTTCCTGCAAGGCCTGCTGGATGACTATCCTGCCGAGCTTTATGCCGCACTGGCGCGTCAGCTCGATCTGGCTGCGCAGAGCATGGACGACGCTGCCATTGCCACCATCCACGGCTGGTGCCAGCGCATGCTGCGCGAGCATGCCTTCGACAGCGGCAGCTTGTTCACTGAGGTGCTGGAACCCGATCTGAGCGAACTGCTGACCGAGGCCGTGCGCGATTATTGGCGGGCCGAGGCTTACCCGTTGTCGCAGGATGCGCTGGCGCTGATCGAATCGGCCTGGCAATCGCCGGATGCCATGCTGCCGACCCTGCGTCAGCTTTTTGCTAGTAACGATGCTGTGCCAGCGGACAGCTTGCAGGATGCGCTGAAGCAGGCGCTGGCGCAGTGGCAGGCGTTGAAAGCGCCGTGGCTGGCGAGGGCAGATCATATCGAGGCGGTATTGTCGGCCGCGATTGATGCCGGCCAGTTCCTCGGCAACAAGCTCAGTCACAAGTACCTGACTTCGCGTCTGAAAACCTTGCGCGACTGGGCGGCATCACCGACTGCCACCGCCTTCGATAAAGACGGCAAAGAAAATCTGAGAAAGCTCTGCTTGCCCTACTTGCACGAGGCGCTAAATGCTAAGACCCCCATGCCCGACAGCCTCAGTCAGGACCCGGTCTTGCAGGCTCTGGCCGATCTGCCTGAGCAAGTCGCGGCCTTACCCAAACCCATCGATGCCGCCTGGCATCACGCCGCGCAATCCGTCAGCCAGCGCTTCACCGCCGCCAAGCAAGCACGCGCCTTACTGGGCTTCGATGACCTGCTCACACGCCTTGATGCTGCCCTGCAAGGCGAGCGCGGCGATACCCTACGTGCGCTGATTCGTCAGCAGTTTCCGGTCGCGCTCATTGATGAGTTCCAGGACACCGACCCGCTGCAATACCGTCTCTTCGATGCCCTCTATGAGCTGGCCGCCAACCATTGCGAGCGCGGTATTTTCCTGATCGGCGACCCCAAGCAGGCCATCTACAGTTTTCGTGGTGCGGACATTAATGCCTATTTGAAGGCGCGTCAGGACACCGCCGGACGCTTATCGGCACTGGACACGAATTTCCGTTCCAGCGGCGCGCTGGTTGCATCGGTCAACGCGCTGTTTGAGCAGGCCGAGGCGCGTGAAGGAGAACCAACTTTTGCCGGCGCCTTTGGCTATAAGCAGGCGGCTGAAAATCCCATGCCCTTTGTGCCGGTGCAAGCCAATCGCCTGTCACGGCAATGGACAGTGCTCGACTCCCCCGCTCCCGCGCTGACGCTATGGACTTTGTCTGGCGAAAGCATGTCCAGCGAAAGCATGTTGAGCAAAGCCGCCTACATTCAGGAAATGGCCACGCGCTGTGCCAGCGAGATGGTGCGCCTGCTCAACCTCGGTCAGCAGGGCCGTGCCGGCTTCCGGGCAGCAGATGACACATTAGTCTCGGTAACTGCCGCCGACATGGCGGTGCTGGTGCGCGACTTCACTGAAGCTTCAGCGATTCGCACGGCGTTGGCTGCCCGCGGTGTGCGAAGTGTCTATTTGTCGGATCGCGACTCGTTGTTTGACAGCTTAGAAGCGCCGGATGTGCTGCGTCTGCTCATGGCCTGCGCAGCTCCAGAAAACGAGACGCTGATCCGCACGGCATTGGCCAGTGCCAGCCTGGCACAGCCGCTGATTACGCTCGATGCCTTGCAGCGCGATGACCGCGCCCGCGAAGCCGCCTGCCTGCGTTTTGCCGATTACCAGCGCTGCTGGCGCGAGCGCGGCGTATTGCCGCTGCTGCGTCGCGTTCTCTTTGACTACGACCTGCCGGCGCGCTGGCAGGTGGCGGTGGATGGCGAGCGCCGTCTCACCAACTGGCTACATCTGGCCGATCTACTGCAACAGGCCAGCCGCGAACTGGATGGCGAGCAGGCGCTGATCCGCTGGCTGCGCGAACACATCGCTAGCGAAAACCGCTCCGAGGGCGAAGACACGCTGCGCTTAGAAAGCGACGAAGGGCTGGTCAAGGTCATCACCATCCACAAGTCCAAAGGCCTGGAATATCCGCTGGTGTTCTTGCCGTTTATTTGTGGCTTCAAGGATGCCAGCAGCACAAAGAAACCCGTGATGTTCTGGCATGACGGTGAACGCCGTCGAGCCGAGCTGAATCCCGATGCCCGCATGAGGGAGGAGGCTGAAGCTCAGCGTCTGCGCGAAGACATGCGCCTGCTCTATGTCGCGCTGACGCGTGCCCAGCATGCCTGTTGGCTGGGGCTGGCGCATCTGGGTCATGGCAAGGCGTCGTACTTGCAGGAGTCGGCTATTGGTGTGCTGCTTTGGGGCAAGACACCGCTGGTGGACCCGGCGAGCTGGGCCGATCAGCTGGCGGAGAACTTGGCTGCGTCTGCAAGCTTGGCGCCTGCCACGGGCATGCAAATATTACCGGCGCCAGACGCGGTAGACACCCTTTTTAACGCTCCCGTGCCCGACACACAAACGCTGGCCGTGCGGCCGCTCGCGCGTCGGCAAGAGCAGCCTTGGTGGATCGCGTCCTACAGCGCTATTCGCTATCAGCCGCAGTCAGCAACGTCTCTCGTTGCAGCGCAGACGCGACACGATGATGCCGCGCCGCAATCCGCGCGCGAGCAGCAGCAACTTGATGACGAACCGCTGAGCCCAGCGTGGGTGATGTCCGGGCCCACTGCTCTGGCAGAAATAGCGGAAGGCGACCAAGCCATTCAGCAGTTCCCGCGCGGAGCTCGCTGGGGCGACTTCCTCCACGGCCTATTTGAGGTTGCGGCCGAGCAGGGTTTTGCCTCGGTTGTGCGCGATCCATCCGCACTGAATGGTGTGATTGAGCAACGTTGCGCCAGTGCCGGCATCAGCGAGCAAGCCCGCGTGGTGCAGCGCTGGATTTTGCGTTGCCTGACGCATCCGCTGCCACTGCCGGACGGTACTCAGGCGGCTTTGGCGGATGCGGAAGACTGGAAGGCCGAGCTGGAGTTTCTGCTGCCGGCACAGGGTGTTGAAATCACCGATCTCGATGCGCTCGCGCAGGAAGAGACCTTGCCTGGCTATGCAAAAGCCGCCGCACAACCGGGCTTGCTGAATGGCTTGTTCAAGGGCTTTATCGACCTCGTGTTCGTGCACGCGGGTCGCTATTACGTACTCGATTACAAATCCAACGCGCTGGGTGGCACGGCTGGCGACTACCACCCAGAGGCGATCGCCGAAGCCATGGCCGAGCATCGCTATGACCTGCAATACCTGTGCTATGTGCTCGCGCTGCATCGACAGTTACGTGTGCGCCTACCCGGCTATGACTACGATCGAGATATCGGCGGCGTGGTGTACTTTTTCCTGCGCGGAATTGACGGCCCAGCCAGCGGCGTCTTTAGTCATAAGCCTTCACGCGCGGTGATTGAGGCTATGGATACCTTATTTCAAGGAGGCCAGGCATGAGCTTATTCAACGCCGCTAGCCTCTCTGTGGATGCCTTGCTGACCTCGTTAGATCATTGGGTCAGTTGGGGCTGGTTGCGCAGTGTGGATCGCGCCTTAGTGCACTGGCAGATGCGACAGCAACCGAACTCGCCAGCATCGGTATTGCTACTAACGGCGCTGGCCAGTCACCAAGTCGGTCGAGGCCATGTCTGTCTCGACCTGACGGCTTTACTGAGCGATGCCTCCGCGACCTTGGCTATACCCCCCGAGCGCACACGTCTGACGGCAGACCATCAAGCGCATTTGCCACAGCAGTTGCTTGCCCAAAGCATAGGCACACACGATCTACAGCAATACGTATTGGCCTCATTGCCGAGTTTGTCTGAGGTGCTGGCGCGACACTCCAGCATTTTGCTCATGGATGAGACAAGACTCTATCTGCGCCGCTATTTCGACAGCGAGCAGCGCGTTGCGGCAGCGATTCATGCGCGTTTGCAATCTCAGGATCAGGCGACGGATGCAGCTCTGCTAAACGCCTCCGATGCAGACTTGCGCCAAGGTCTGCAAACGCTTTTTACGGTGAGCGAAGCCGCAGCGACCTCGGCTCTACCTGATTGGCAACGTGCCGCCTGCGCGATTGCGGCTCGCCATCGATTCAGCATCATTACCGGTGGCCCCGGCACGGGCAAAACCACCACGGTGGTGCGTTTGCTGGCCCTCTTGCAAACACAGGCGTTGCAGCTCGGTGCTCCCCTGCGCATTAAGCTTGCCGCTCCCACCGGTAAGGCGGCGGCACGACTGACCGAATCCATCGGGCGTCAGCGTGCTGCTTTAACGGTGTCTTCAGCCGTTCGTGAGGCTATCCCTAGCCAAGTCAGTACGCTGCATCGCTTACTCGGAAGCTTGCCGGATACACGTCATTTCCGGCATCACGCGGGCAATCGATTGGCTTTGGATGTCTTGGTGATTGACGAGGCTTCGATGATTGATCTCGACCTCATGGACAGCGTTCTCGCCGCCTTGCCGTCTTCGGCACGACTTATTTTGCTCGGTGACAAGGATCAGCTCGCGTCGGTGGAGGCGGGGGCCGTGCTTGGTGAGCTTTGCTTGCACGCGGAAGAGGGCTATTACGATCCCGCGACGTTAAGCTGGCTCAGTGCGGTCACCGGTCAGGCGTTTAATCAGGAGGCCAGTCACGCGGGTTTAACGCTTGGCTCAGTCCTAACGCAGCCGTTGGCTCAGCACACGGTGATGTTGCGACAGTCTCGGCGATTCGGACCCGACAGCGGTATTGGTCGCCTCGCGCAAGCAGTGAATCAGGGGGATGTGGTCGCCGCGAAAGCCGTGTTAGCGAGCCAGCAGCCCGACGCTCAGGCCTTAGCACGGTCAGATGCAGCGCTCACGCAGTGGTTGATCGAGGGCGATGCGGCGCGGTCTGCTGTGGGCTATCGCGCCTATCTGCAAGTCTTGCAGGCGCAACGGCCCGCATTGCGCGGGCTATCCGTTCAAGCGGCGGAGCAGGCCCTGAGTGTGTGGGCGCAGGCCGTGCTGCTGGCCTTTGATCGATTCCGCTTACTGTGCGCGGTACATGATGGACCAGCGGGCGTTGACATGCTCAATCTGCGAATTGCACAGGCATTGCAGCGCGAAGGATGGTTAACGGCTGCCACGGCTTGGTATGAGGGCCGCCCGGTGATGATGACGCGCAATGATTACGCACTGGGCTTAATGAATGGCGACATTGGCATTGCCCTGCGTGTGCCCTCGGATGCGCCGGATCAGCCGGACGCATTACGCGTGGTATTTCCTCGTCATGCCGCGGGCGAGCAAGAGTCTGCTGCGTTGCACTGGGTGTTACCCAGCCGTCTCGACGAAGCCGTTACGGTTTTCGCCATGACCGTCCACAAAGCGCAGGGCTCGGAGTTCGAGCACACTGCGCTGTTGCTGCCGCCGCAGCGCAGTCCGGTGTTGACCCGAGAATTGATTTACACCGGCATTACCCGCGCTCAGAAGGTGTTTACCTTACTGACCAGCAGCGACGGTATATGGGAAATGGCAATGACACAGCGAGTGCAGCGGGCGAGTGGTTTACGTCAGGCATTGGATCGATTAGTGGGTGCTTGAATCCGCTGGATGGACCGTTGAATCTCGATTTTCCGATCTGTGTCAGACGAGAATTCGTTTTGGCGCGTTACAATAGTTGAACAAGCAGCTATGTCATGCTGATGAGTTAGCGTTAAGGGAATTTTCATGAGTACACCACGCGCACGTATTTTAGGCTTGGGCACGTTTGTGCCGGCTCGCACCGTCACCAATCACGACCTGTCTGGGGTGATGGAAACCAGTCACGAATGGATTGTGGAGCGCTCGGGTATTGAAGAGCGTCATTGGGTGGAGCCAGAAGACGGCAACTACACCATGGGCGTGAAAGCGGCGCGGGCGGCATTGGCCGACGCCCAAATGGACGCCAGTGAAATTGATTGCATCATTTACGCCACGTTATCGCCGGATTATTTCTTCCCCGGCTGCGGCGTACTGGTTCAGCGCGAGTTGGGCATTGGCCATGTGCCCGCGTTTGATATCCGTCAGCAATGCTCAGGGTTTATCTACGGCTTGCAGATGGCTGATGTGTTTATTCGCGCCGGCCAATACAAAAATGTGTTGGTGATTGGTGGTGAAGTGCATTCTCGTGGCCTTGATAAGACGACGCGCGGCCGCACGGTCAGTGTGCTCTTTGGCGATGCTGCCGGTGCCGCCATTGTCGGTATCAGTGATGATCCCGATAGCGGTATTTTGATTAGCCGTGTGCACTCTGATGGCAGCGATGCCGAGTGCCTCGCCATGCAGTACCCGGGTATGGCGGCAGGTCGTGAACAATACGTCACGCACGACGATATTGATGAAGGTCGCATCTACCCCAACATGGAAGGCCAAAAAGTCTTTAAAAATGCGGTGAAGCGCATGCCTGAAGTGATTCAGGAAGTGCTGGAAGCGCAAGGCATGACCGTGGCCGACATCGACATGCTGATTCCGCATCAAGCCAATTTGCGCATCAATGAAATGGTCGCCAAGCAACTGGGTATTGATGCCGCGCGCGTTCACAACAATATTCAGAAGTATGGCAACACCACGGCAGCGACCATCCCACTGTGTCTGTCGGAGGCTCGTGATTTGGGCAAGGTCAAAAAAGGCGACTTGGTGTGCCTCGTGGCCTTCGGTTCCGGCTTTACCTGGGGTTCGGTGCTGATGCGCTGGTAAGTAGGCTCTCGCTAAGCGCCATTTTACGGCGCATAAACTCCTGTGGGCTGTTGATGCAGTCCGCCGCAATTAAGCGACCTTCGCGGAAATACAGGCAGGCGAAGCTCCGTCCGGTGGTCGGATCGCCGATGACTTCGACGGCATCGTATCCCGTGTTTAAGCCAGCAATTTGAAGCTTGAGATCGTATTGATCTGACCAGAACCATGGCAGCGCGCTAATGCGCTTGGTTTTGCCGCAGAGGGTGGCCGCGGCCACCTTGGCGTGTTCGGCGGCATTGGGCACGGACTCTAGCCGCAGCTGCCGGCCATACCGAGGGCAGGTGAAGCTGGCACAGTCGCCTGCCGCGACAATGTCAGGATCGCTGCTGACCGCCTGAGCATTGATCACAATGCCATTGTCCACGGTCAATCCAGCGTCAGCGGCGAGCTCTGTATTGGGAACAACACCAATACCCACGATCACCAAGTCAGCCGCAATGATTTCGCCAGAGGTTAAGGCAACCCCCTCGACTCTCTGCTCGCCCAGAATTGCGGAAACATGGCATTGGGTTCGTAGCGTCACGCCCTCTTCGCGATGCACACGGGCATAAAACTCGGACACAACAGGCGCCGTCACACGCTCTAGGACACGCTCAGCAGCCTCCACTACGGTTACCGCAATGCCGAGCTTACGAAGCGACGCCGCTGTTTCTAAGCCGATGTAACCGGCCCCTAAGATGACCGCGTGGCGTGTCACGCTCAGGTCGGCACGAATCGCGTTGATGTCGGTCAGGGTGCGCAATAAGTGAACGCCGGGCAGGTCAATCCCCGGTAGGGTTAAGCGGCGAGGGCGAGCGCCTAAGCAGAGTGCCAATTTGCTGTAGGCCAGCGTGCTACCGTCCGCCATCGTGATGCTGTGGGCTTCACGGTTAATGGCGGTGACGCGGCCAGCCTGCAAGGTGATGCCTTGTTTGGCGTAAAACTCAGGGGCGCGAATGAGCAGGTCATCTAAGCTGGCATGGCCGGTCAGAAAAGTCTTGGACAGGGGTGGTCGGTGGTAGGGCGGCTCAGGCTCATCGCCAATCAGCACGATGTCTTCGCTCCAGCCCTCCTGACGAAGGCTGGCGCATAGTTGAGCGCCTGCATGACTGGCTCCCACCACAATGATTCGGCCCTGGCTCACGATTGAGCCTCCCTATTCGTTACGACCGGTTGACGGCTAAACACGCCAATCACCGGGCCGCCGTGGGCGCGAAGCACCGGCTCCACTTCGCGGAACAACGCGTGATAGCGGTAAAACGGGACACGCGGAAAGGCATGGTGAATCGAGTGTAGATTTTGGCCTAACCAGAACCACTCCAATGGACGCATCCATGTGGGCATGATCAGGCTGCTTGTATTTCGGTAGCGTGCCGTTTCGGTGTAGGGATGATGCGGACGGTAGGCAAACCAATAGGCCGTGAACAAGCCGCCAGTGAACCAAGCGGCGACGATGAGTATCAGTCCGGTTTGCAGGGGCAGCCAAGCCAGGAGCGCAAAGCGCCAGCCCAGTGCTACGGAGAACTCCAGAATAAACGTGAGCTTTTCTCGGCGCGGAGCGGTGGCCCAATAGTCGCGGAACAGATAGGTCCACTGTGACCAAATGAATGCCAAGGCCGATTTTATAAAGCCCCATAAGCCTGCAGACATGCCACTAATAACGTGATCGGGATCTCGATCCGGTTGATTGGTATAGCGATGGTGCGCGAAGTGTTCCACTCGGTGCGTAACGTAGGGCAAAAGCATCATTTGCGCCGAGACATACCCACACAGGTCGTTAAGCCATGCCAACGATGCGCGCTCGCCATGGATGTTGCCATGCGCGGCCTCGTGCAGTGGGGTGTAAGAGAAATAGGTGAGCGCAGCCAGCAACAGGTAGGCTGGGAGCAGGGGCAACTCACCGAGCACGCCTAACGTGAGCGTCACCGTGTAAGCAAGGGCTACCGCGCCAATGAAAAACACCGTTCCCCAGGCAGGCTGGCCCATGTAATGTTTTGCCGCCTGGATGGCCTGCCGATTCAGCAGCGTTAAGTCTTGGTTGCTCATGTAGCCTGCTTCCGAGTCAGCTGTACCATCATCTTCGTGTAACCACGGACAAAATTAGACTGCACAATTTCTGGCTCCGACAGCACACGAATGTCGTCGAAGCGAGTCAGCAGCTCTTCCCACAAGATACGCAGCTGAAGCTCAGCGAGGCGGTTGCCCATGCAACGGTGCACGCCAAAACCAAATGACATGTGATTACGGGCATTCTCACGATCAATGATGAAATCGTTGGCGCGTTCGAATTGGCGCTCATCGCGGTTGCCGGAGACATACCACATCACGACTTTATCGCCCTTGCGAATGAACTGACCGTTGAGCATGGTGTCCTTTTTGGCCACCCGGCGCATGTAAGCCAGCGGTGTTTGCCAGCGGATGATCTCGGACACCATGTTGGGGATAAGCTTGGGGTCTGCCTTGAGCTTGGCAAATTGGTCTGGGTAACGGTTCAGCGCCAATACGCCGCCTGTCATGGAGTTACGCGTTGTGTCGTTGCCACCCACGATCAGCAAGGCGAGGTTGCCAAGAAACTCCATCGGGCGAGAGACCAAATCCTTGGTGCTATCGTGCATTTGCAAGAGGCTAATGAGGTCATAGCCAGGGGCTTCACCTGCTGCTGTTCGAGCAGCCTTGTCATGCCAAAGTGCAGTGAAATGGCGAGCCATGTCTGCCACGCCGAGGAAGGTCTCGTCCATTTTGGCCGAACCACCCGTAGTTTCTGGGCTAGCCGCCGCGAGGTCAGACCAATACACCAGTTTATGGCGAAGCTCGTAAGGGAAGTCGAGCAGGGTAGCCAGCATGCGCGCTGTTAATTCTACCGAGACGCGTTCAACCCAATCGAAGGGTTGGTCTACAGGCAGGTGATCCAGCACATCTTGAACGCGCTGACGAATCAGGCCTTCCATTTCCTTGAGATTTTTAGGCGCAACAACCCCTTGCACGGCCTGACGCTGAATGTCGTGTTTGGGCGGATCCATGGCGATGAACATTTCAACGCTCAAGCCTTCGGGGGCATCACCCAGCACAATAAAGGGCTCAGCGGAAAAGCGCTCATGGTCCTTGTCGACGGCCAAGATGTCTTCATAGCGTGTAACCGACCAGAATGGCCCAAATACACTGTGCGGTTGATAGTGCACGGGGGCTTCATCCCGCAGGCGTTGAAAATAAGACTGCCACTGACCTTGGCGGAACAGAAAGGGGTTGCTGACGTCGATATCAGCCAAAGCGACATCGGCAACATCGGGAATTTTACGTTCGATAAACACCGGCGATCGTGCACTCGGCAGTGCAGCCCGCTTGACCTTCTGATACAGGTGCGCACCGCGAATCTGCAAATCAATGGGAATAGTGGCTTGTGCTTTATGGATGATCTGATCGATGGCTTTCATGTGTTTACCTGAGTGAGAGCGGTGATAAGGGTCACATTTGGAATTCGGGCAGATGGACCGTGAAACCATCCATGGCCGAGCTGACTTTGATTTGGCAGGCCAGGCGAGAATTCGCTTGCCGTTCGGGAGTCATGCTCAGCATCTGAGCTTCTTCACTATTGATGGGTTGGATCGCATGCGTCCACGCGCTATCGACGATGACATGGCAGGTTCCGCAAGCACAGACGCCGCCACAGTCGCCATCGATGCCGGGCACACCATTGCGCGTGGCGATGTGCATCAACGATTGACCATCGGCGAGTGCGGCTTCGTGTGATTCGCCGTCATGCGTGATAAAAAAAATGCGACTCATGCCTTGCTCCCTAAATACCTAACTTATTTGTGGGATAGATCTTGCGCCTGTGTTTAGGCATGCACTATGTTCGCTCAGCTCGATTTTTTGTGAGATTAGCTCAAATGCGTTTTCCGGTTTTAGACCAAGAGCCTGGCATGCCTGCGCATGTGTTCGCCCAAATCTTGGAGTCTCGTACCTTAGATGCTGACGCCGTGGCGAAGTTTCGCGCCATCATTGAGCGGGAAGGCATCATTCTCGAGAACATGCTGAGTCCAGGCGCGCAATTGCCTATGCGTTGGTTTCGCGAGGTCTATCCCGCGCTAGATGCGGAGCAAGCGGCATGCATGGGTTACTTTGCCGGTGAGCAAGCCCGATTAACCTCGTATAGCGTGCTGAGCCTGCCCTTGGTGAGTGCCGGCTCGGTGAGTGAAGTCATGCGCTTGCTGACTTTTTTGCCGTTAATTTCCAATGTGGTGCAGGCGCACTTTTTGGAGCGTGAAGAAGCGGTGTTTGTGATGTTATTGGCAAGCTCCGGCGACCCTGTTTTAGATCAAATCCCCCTGTTTTATTGTGCGTCGGCGCTCACGCACTTGCTCAGTTTGTTGTCGAGTGAAACGCTGGATCTCACCATTAACATTCCGGGTCCCGCACCCTCGCTGCTGGTCAATCATGCTGAATGCCAGTCTGGGCGACTGCGATTTAATGCTCCGGTGTTTTATTTCCGCCTACCGCGCGCCAGCCTGGATGCCGTTTGCCGCTTTTCAGACCCCATGGTTTATGACAACGCCGTGGCGCAGTTGCAGACACTTTTAGATGCGCGCAGTCAGCCCGATGATTTAATCAGTCGTGTCAGGCGTATGTTGGAAGTGGGTTCAGCGCAGCTGCGCATGGATCCCGTGGCGGCGACGCTGAATATGTCGGTGAGCACGTTTAAGCGCCGGTTAGCCGAGTTGAATACGAGTTTTAGTACCCTGCAAGAAGAAATCCTGAGCCAGCGCGCCCGACTAATGCTCATGGATGCGACGCTGTCATTAGAAGCGATCGCCTCCCTCTTGGGCTATAGCGATCTATCGAACTTTTCTCATGCGTTTAAACGCTGGACCGGACACTCACCGGGGGCGTTCCGGCGTCAACAATAGCCCTAAAAACATAGCCATAAAAAAGGCCGCTACAGTTGGACTGTAGCGGCCTTTTCATCTTCTAGGAGCGTATCGGGTTAGCCTTCAATGGCCTTCTTGATGCGGCCCAGCGCGTCTTCCAGCACTTTCGGCGAGGTCGCGTAGGAGATGCGCATATGGCCATCGAGACCAAAAGCCGAGCCCGGCACCACAGCAACACCCACGGTATTGAGCAGGTATTCCGAGAATTCCAGATCGTTCTTCAGGCCGAGCTTGGCAATGGCACCTTCAACATTGGCGAAGGCGTAGAACGCGCCATCAGCAGGCGAGCAAGACACGCCCTGAATGGTGTTCAGTGTGCTCACCACATAGTCGTGACGCTCTTTGAACGCCTTGACCATCGGGACCAACACTTCCTGCGGGCCGTTCAGCGCGGCCTCAGCAGCGACCTGCGAAATCGAGGTCGGGTTCGAGGTCGACTGCGACTGCACATTAGTCATGGCGGCGATGAGCTTCTGCGGGCCTGCACAGTAGCCGATGCGCCAGCCGGTCATGGCATAGGCCTTGGACACGCCGTTGAGCACGATGGTGCGGTCGTAAAGGTCTGGCGCCACGGTAACGATGTTCTCGTACTTTTCGGCTGTCCAAATGATGTGCTCGTACATGTCATCGGTGGCGATCATGACATGCGGGTGCTTGCGCAGCACCTCGACCAGGGCCAGCAGTTCGGCCTTGGAATAGACCATACCGGTCGGGTTTGACGGCGAGTTCAGCACCAGCAGACGTGTTCTTGGCGTGATGGCAGCCTCGAGCTGAGCGGCGGTGATCTTGTAACCCTGCGACTGCGGGCACTCGACGATGACCGGTGTGCCGTCGGCAATGATGACCATGTCTGGGTAGGACACCCAGAACGGCGCGGGAATAATGACTTCATCGCCCTTGTTGAGCAGCGCCAAGGAGAGGTTAAAGAAACTCTGCTTGCCGCCGCAAGAAACGAGAATTTGGTTGGCTGCGTAATCCAGGCCCTGATCGCGCTTAAATTTGGCGATGATGGCTTGCTTCAGGCCAGGGGTGCCGTCAACGGCGGTGTACTTGGTGAAACCCTTGGCGATGGCGGCGGTGGCAGCGGCTTTAACGTGCTCTGGGGTATCAAAGTCAGGTTCACCGGCGCCAAGACCAATAATATCTTTACCGGCGGCTTTCAGTTCCGCGGCCTTTTTGGTCACGGCCAAGGTTGGCGAAGGCTTGATGCTGAGAACGCGTTGCGAGAGCTGAATATCCACGGAAGACTCCTCGTGCGCCGGGCACGGTCTGGCTGAGGGCAAAAACCGGCGAATCATACCGGAACGCTGCCCTCACGAAAACACGCCGCTTAGGAAAAGCGTTGATGCCCCAGTATCGGTGTGAGCAATGGCGTGGCCCCGGCTGCCTTAATTTCTTCGATGAAACCTGGCAGGTCTACACCGGGTAAGAGATCCGGCACACTCTCGATGGGTGTGATCATGGTGTCCCAATGGCAAGGAATAACCCAGCGTGGCTTCAGGTAGCGCACCACGTCGCGCACATAGTTTGGTCGTGCCTGACGGCCAATTGCGCATAAGCACACGATGTCGCAACGATGGCCTTGCAGCTCTTCATCAATAAAGTCGGCGGAATCAATGTGCATCACTTTGAGCTTGCCCGTATCGACTAACCAATTCAGCACCAGACCATGGCGCAGCTGATGCATACGTGCAGGCCAGGGCGGCGGTGCATGCAGATCGCCGGGAAAAGGGATGCGACCGAAAATTTTGCCATGGCGTGAGGGGAAGCCGCGCACGGTCCAGCTGCCCGAGGCAATGTCTTCACGGCCTTCGGTGCTCACCAGCTGCTCGGGCGGCAGTCCGGCAGCAATGCCGACGTGTACGGTCGATGACGAGCCGATTAATCGCGCACCGGTTTGTTTGCACAGGTCAGGGCCATCAAGAATATGGTCGTGATGAGCATGCCCAATGAGTACGTCATTGGCCCGAGGAATGAGGCGTTGGATGAGTGCGGCATTCGGCACTAACGGTTGCGTCAGAGAGGTGGTCAGGTCGGGGCGAGTGACATAGGGGTCGAGCACCACATAGTGGCCATCCTGACTGATCACGAAACCCGCTGTGCCGAGGTATTGAATGCATAGATCGCCCGTTTGGGCGGGGGCGCTGGGGACATAATCGGCAGCATGAGGGCTCTTAACACCTAGCCAGTGTGTCCAACGTTTCATCACTGTCTCCCAGAAAGGTCTAACAGACCGACGTGTGTAGTCGCTTAAGGTTACACTTGATGGTTACTGTTTGATGGCTTTTTAACCCGGGCATAGGCAATGAGTGAAGGTCAGTTTCAGGTCGTATCGAAATATCAGCCAGCTGGCGATCAGCCGACGGCTATTGAAGGCTTGGTGCAAGGCGTGGAAGACGGCCTTAGCCATCAAACGTTGCTGGGTGTGACGGGCTCGGGCAAGACCTTCACCATGGCCAATGTGATTGCACGCTTGGGGCGGCCAGCCATCATCATGGCGCCAAACAAAACGCTGGCGGCGCAACTCTATGGTGAATTCAAAGAGTTTTTCCCGAACAACGCCGTCGAATACTTTGTTAGTTACTACGATTACTACCAGCCAGAAGCCTATGTGCCGTCATCGGACACCTTTATTGAAAAGGATGCTGCGATCAACGAGCACATCGAGCAGATGCGTCTATCGGCGACACGGGCGCTGCTAGAACGCCGCGATGCCATCATTGTGGCAACGGTGTCGGCGATCTACGGTCTGGGCGACCCCGAAGCCTATATGAAGATGCTGCTGCACGTGGCGCGCGGCGACCGCATTGATCAGCGCGGTTTGCTGCGCCGTCTCGCCGAGTTGCAGTACACGCGCAATGACATTGAGTTTTATCGCGGCCATTACCGTGTACGCGGCGATGTCATTGATGTCTATCCGGCCGAGTCGGAAATGGATGCCGTGCGCATCGAGCTCTTCGATGAAGAGGTCGAATCGATTTACTGGTTTGACCCGCTCACCGGCGAGGTCCGTAAACGCGTGGCGCGGGTCACCATCTACCCGAAAACACACTATGTGACGCCGCAAGATCGTATTCAGGGCGCCATCGAGCAGATTCAGGTAGATCTGAAAGAGCGTCTGGAGTGGTTCCGTGCCAACGATAAGCTCCTGGAAGCCCAGCGCCTCGATCAGCGCACCAAATTCGATCTGGAGATGCTGCAGCAGCTCGGTTATTGCCAGGGTATTGAAAACTACTCGCGCTATTTGTCCGGTCGTCCGCCGGGCTCACCGCCCCCGACCTTGTTCGATTACGTACCGCCTGATGCGCTGCTGTTGGTGGACGAGTCGCATGTGACCATCCCGCAGATTGGCGGCATGTATAACGGCGACCGCTCGCGTAAAGAAAACCTAGTGAATTATGGTTTCCGACTGCCGTCCGCCATGGACAACCGGCCGATGAAATTCGAGGAGTTCGAGCGCATTTCGCCGCAGACCATCTTTGTCTCGGCCACGCCTGGCAATTACGAGGCTGAAAAAGCCCAAGCGGTCGTTGAGCAGCTGGTGCGTCCCACCGGTTTGGTCGACCCTGAGCTGGAAGTTCGGCCAGCAGCCACGCAGGTGGATGATCTCTTATCGCAAATCAAAGCGCGTGTGGCGGTCGAGGAGCGCGTGCTGGTAACGACGCTAACCAAGCGCATGGCCGAGGACCTGAGCGAGTACTTGGGTGAGCACGGTGTGAAAGTGCGCTACCTGCATTCAGATATCGATACCGTGGAGCGGGTCGAGATCATCCGCGACTTGCGCCTCGGCGTGTTTGATGTGCTGGTCGGCATCAACCTTTTGCGTGAAGGTTTGGATATGCCCGAGGTGTCGCTGGTGGCCATTCTGGATGCCGACAAGGAAGGCTTTCTGCGCTCCGAGCGGTCACTGATTCAGACCATCGGCCGTGCGGCTCGACATCTCAATGGTAAGGCCATTTTGTATGCCGACCGCATGACGGGCTCCATGCAGCGTGCCATTGGTGAGACCGAGCGGCGTCGAGCCAAGCAAATTGCCTTTAATTTGGAGCAGGGCATCACCCCGGTGGGCGTGGCGCGTTCGGTTAGCGATATTTTGGAAACCTATGCCGGCGCGTCGGCAGCTAACGGGGGCGGAAGCCCAAGTCGGGGCAATAAACGCAGCAGTGTCCGGCCCGGTAGCAAGCCGGTGGCGATGGACCCCAAGGCCATGGCACAAGAAATTGTCTTGTTAGAGAAGTCCATGATGGAGAAGGCGCGAAACTTGGAGTTTGAGGAAGCCAGCCGTTTGCGTGATCAGATGCTGGAGCTGCGCAAAATGCTGATCAAGCTCGAATAAGCCCGATTTTTCGGGTGAGCGTGGCCTGTCAACCCTTGCTCGCCCGATTTTTGTGCACATGTCGAATGCAATCGTGTGCATTTTGAGCGAATAGTCGCGCAGGATGCCCAAAAACCGAGCATTTAATCTAAGTTATTGTTTTTTAATGAAAAAATTAATTGGGTAAAAAAGCAGCGAACGATCGAAAGCCGCTTGTCTGGCGGAATTAGCCGCTTATCCAATTACTTGTCCACGAAGTTATCCACAGGAATTGGGGATAACTTATAGGGCTGATTGCTCGCCATAAAAAAGGCCTCTGACGAGGCCTGTTTGGTAGGTAGGGCGAGTGGAAATCAAGGTGTTAGTTTGATTTTTCCGATACTTCTCTCAGTAAAAGAACCAATGTAGAGGGTATCGCCAACCTGACGTACACTGGTGATAGGGGAGTAGTTTCCAGGCCCACTGTCTTGCAAGTTAGCTACGATGCCGCCCTCCGTATCTAAGCCTAAGATCATTGCTCGGTGCTCAATTAACTTAGGGATGATGCGCAGGGCCCGTGCGAAAACTTTGCGCATAAAGGGCTTATCGGCAAATACGTCCAAGAAATAGTTTCTGGGCGTGTAAATGGCGAGCCAGAAACGATCTTGATCATTAAAGGTGATGTTGTCTGGAAGACCTGGTAAGTTGTCACGAAAGATATCTTGGCGCCCAGCTTTAGGGCCTTTGAGCCAAAGCCTGCTAATGCGATAGGCCCCGGTTTCCGCGACTAAAACATAGTCTTCGTTTGGTCCAAGGGCGACACCATTGGCGAACTCTAAACCGTTTAAAAGTGTTTTGGTTTCTCCACTGTGAAAGTCGTAAACCAAAAGGCGGCCATCTCCACGATGCTCCATCACAGCTTCGCCATCTTGGCCGTAATGCCAGCGGATAGAAGCGTCACTAAAATAGGCATACTGGCCATCGGCCGAAATATCGACATCATCAGCAAAGCCAAACGGGATGCCGTCCGCGCCCGTGGTGAGTACTTGTACCTCGCTGTCACTCACATTCAGAGCTAAAAGCCCTTTAACGCCATCCGCAATGATGAGGCGACCGTCTGGGTGCCAGGCTAGACCCAACGGTCGTCCGCCAGTATTCACCAAGGTTTCTAACGATGTGCCCTCAGCATTAATGCGCACAATACGACCATCTTGCAGTCCTGTGATGGTGCGATTTTGAGCGTCTTTTAATACTGCCTCTGGGCCGTAGAGTTCGAGTTTACTGCCGATACGCTCAATACCCGCTAAAAGATTGTTCTCTTTGAACTCACCCTCACTCAGTGAGGGTGCAGGGGGAGGCGTCCAGCTCACAGGTTCGATAGGAGTTGGCGCAAACAGCAGATAACCGGCGACTACGGCTAAGGTGAGTCCAGCCCAGTAACGCTTTTTCAAATTAGCCCCCTAGTTTAGCTACCCAAGGTAGCGGTAAATGTTGCATAAAAAAGCCAATCAGTGTCCAAGGGTGCTTAGGCACACAGACGCTGGCGGGTTCACGATTAATGGCTTTCACCAGCGCGCGAGCGCCCACTTCAGCACTGACCTCGAACGGCAGCTTACCAGCACCTTCGTTTAATTCCGTTCGAATATAACCCGGAAATAGAGTGGTGACTTTTATCGGAGTGTTAAGCAACTCGGCTCGGATACCTTCACTGAGTAACGCTAGGCCGGCTTTAGACGCGGCATACGTGGTGAGGTGCTTTGGTAGTCCGCGTTTGGCACTCATGGAAGAAACGGTGACCAAATGCCCCGAATTTTGCCGGCGGAAGATGCCGACGGCGGCCTCACATTGAGCGAGCGCGGCCACAAAGTTGGTTTCAGCGGTTTGCCGGTTAATCTCAAAGTGCCCTTTGCCGATTCGTCTTCCGTTGCCGATACCGGCATTCACGATCACACGGTCGAGAGTTCCGAACTCTGCTGCAAAAGCTTCGAAGACGTCGAAGACTTGCGCGTAGTCGGTGACATCCAACGCACGGACGGAGACGCGAACGCCATGTGCGCTTTGCAGTTCTTCGCGCAGCGCCTCAAGGCGTTCAGTGCGGCGTGCGCACAATGCCAAGTCGTGGCCTTGGGCGGCAAATTCGCGAGCCATGCCGGCGCCAATGCCGGAGCTGGCACCGGTGATTAAGATGGTTTTACGTTTCATGGCTGCAGCATCCGTAAGCGAAAAATTAGCGATAGGTCAGTAGGTCGCGATGGCGACCACTGAAATGACTGTGTTCATTGAGGCTGATCAGGTTGCGATGCGTGCTGCCCTGACTAATACGACTAAGGCCGGCATTGGCGAGCGTTAGATTGACGCGGAACGTGGCGTCGTCGTTGAGGCCAAGCAGGCCTTGGCTGATCACCGAGATACAGCCGCCAGAGGTAAACACCAGTGCGCGACCACGCTTAGGCAGGGCGCTCAGCGCTTCGTCAAGTGCTGCACGGGAACGCTGTTGGAAGTGTTGCCAAGATTCGTCGTAATCAGTGTCGTGAGCGCCGCCGACCCAACGCGCAATTGCTTGCCGGAACATCTGGCCGAACAGCTCGCCGGGGTTAGCGTGTTTCGCCATCTCGGCTACCAGCCAGTCGCGGTCACGGTAGCGCGGTTCGTAGCGCTCGATGACTTGTTCGTGATTAAACTCATTGAAGCCTGGCAGTACCTGCAAGGGCAGGTCCACGCCCGCCGCATCCAAGCAAGCCTCCGCCGTTTGCCGATGGCGCTTCATGGCACCAATAAAGACGGTATCCACGGGTTCTTCACGTTCACGCAGCACCGTGCCGAGGTGGCGTGCCTGTTCGTAGCCTAGCTCCGACAGCTGGTCATAGTCTGCTTTGCCAAAAGAAGCTTGGCCGTGACGAATCAGGGTAATGGCGGCCATGGTCAGTGGGCTCCTTGTTTGGCAGCACGTTGGTCTGCGGCAATGACTTGCCGGCAACGACGCCAGATGGCCCAGTTGATGATCCAGAAGTTCTTAAAGGCGGGATTGTCGGTCTGCTTGTGGTGATAGCGGTAGTAAATTTGCTGCAAAATGGCCGCGACGCGGAACAGGCCAAAGACCTCGTAAAACGCCCAGTGCTGAATGCTTACGCCGGTTTTCTCTTGGTAATAAGCCACCACTTCGTTGCGCGTCAGCATGCCTTTCAGGTGGGTTGGTTGGCGACGTGTTTGCCGCAGAATGCGGTTGTCGTCGGCTTGAATCCAGTAGGCCAGCACATTGCCCAGCTCCATCAACGGGTCGCCGAGCGTCGCCATTTCCCAGTCCAGCACGCCAATCACGCGTGAGGGCTCATTGGCATCCAGCACCACATTGTCGAAGCGCCAGTCGTTGTGCACCACGCAGGTCGCCGAATCTTCCGGCGTATGCTGCTTCAGCCAGGCGCGGATGTCGGTGTAGCGCGGCACATTCCAGGTCTGCGCCTTCTCGTAGCGATCGCTCCAGCCATCCACCTGGCGCTTACAGAAGCCGCTGCCCTTACCCAGCCGCTCTAAACCTGCCGCGCGCACATCGACTTGGTGCAAGGCGATCAGTTGATCCAGTGTGTTGGTGCAGAGTTGACGTACTTCTGCCTCGCTTAAAGTCAGTTCTTTCGGCAGATTGGCGCGCGGAATAATGCCTTCGATGCGGCGCATGA
>DDPD01000011.1 GCA_002342025.1 Moraxellaceae bacterium UBA2477
GCTGGCCCCCGTGATGACTGCAAATGGCGTTGACTCCTCAAATGCGGGCTTTGGGGGGATTTTGCTTGATGGTCAGTTGCAAACGCGACGTCAAGGCATGCCTCTTTACATCGCTTGGCGGTTACAGCTGAGTTCGCTGTGGCGATTTGCCTATGGTGCTGACCTTACCTTGGGTGGTCCGGTCGCATTAAAAGCAAACTGGCAGAAGCAACCCGGTCAGTGGTCCTTACAAATTACTGATGTGCTTACCCAAGCTGGGGATGCTAGTTGGCTATTACCGCAATTGGTTATGCCGACGTGGAGAAGTGAAGGCATGCGCTTTACTCGCAACACGCAGGGAGAGTGGCTTAATGCGTCGGGCGAGTTGGTGACCCAGGGCGGTATGTTGAGGCTGAATTTGCAGGGACAAATTCAAGAAATGCAAATACCTGCTGCGACTTTACGATGGCGAATAGTAAATAAGAATGTGGTTGGCGAATTAAAGCAGCTGGCAGATGGCGGTGACTTGGCCGCGATAACCCTAACAGCGGATCAACGAATTCAGTGGCAAATTCGTGAAAGACTCTTGCGGCTGAAGCCGGGCTATCTCGGAAAAAATGATCTAGACCTAGTGGTATTGACGGTGTCTGAACCGTTATCGTCTCAGGGCGATTAATAGGAATTAATGATGGATTTAACGCAGTGGCGTGCACGGTGGCAATCTTTTTGGCGAGAGCCTTACTCGTCTGCTTTTGCTATGGCCGCGTTAATGGTTATGGCAACAGTTGTGGCGTGGCAGGTCGGTAAAGTGTTGTGGGTGTTCAGCTCGGGAGCAACTCAACGTCTGCAGGGACCAGTTACAGCATCGGCAGCGGTTTTACCTTCTCGTATTGATCCTCAACGTATTGCTGGACTGTTTGGTGAGACAGCAAGTGCCACTCCAGCGGCCTCCAGTGAACAAAGTACAACCCTGCAGCTCAGGCTGGACGGGGTGATGACGAATCCCTCGCGTCAGCTTGCGAGAGCATTTATTGCGGATCGAACAGACAATAAAGTACAAATTTATCGCCCGGGCGATGCCTTGCCGGGTGGTGCTGAGCTGTTGCGCGTAGAAGAAAGTCTGGTGGTATTAAGCCGTAACGGACAAGAAGAAACGCTGCGTTTTGATAAGCCCGGCACACCAGCGCCTGCAGCTAACGCACCGAATACCCCAATGCCAAACACCGCTGCACAAACACAAAATGCTTTGGGTGCAGCCGCTAGCCGCTTAGCCAACTCACCGATGGCCGCGTTGCGACAGATGGGCTTGCGCCGAACGTCGCAGGGATACATCGTGAGCATTACTGCTCCCAAAGATATGCTGCAGCGCTTCGGTTTGCAGCCCGGTGATCGCATCGTCAGTGTCAATAACCAAGCTGTGGGTAAAGACCTTGATGCAGACCAAAAAACCATGAGCCAGTTGCAACAGGCGGGCAGTGCTCGCGTGGAAGTGCAGCGTGGCGCACAAACCATCACACTCGAACAGAAATTGTGAGCCTCATGAACATGCCTCCTTTGAAACCCCTCGCACTTAGTCTGTTACTGCTGATGGCCCCCTCCGTGTGGGCGGAAAAGACGTGGAAAATTAACCTGAAAGATGCCGACATTTCTGCGCTTGTGAATGAAATGGCGGAAATCACCGGTAAGAACTTTGTCGTTGACCCTCGTGTTAAAGGCAATGTCACGGTTATTTCCAGTCGCGCCATGTCATCGTCGGAGCTGTACGAGCTATTCCAAAGCGTTTTGAGCATTAATGGCTTTGCAGCGGTACCGAATGGCCCTGTCATTAAAATTCTGCCAGATACCAATGCGCGTCAATCCGGTGTGCGTGTGGATGCTGCGGGCTTGGGTACCGGTGAAACCTTGGTGACCCGCGTCATCGTGCTTCAGCAAGCGAATGCCAATGAATTGTTAGCGGCCCTTCGCCCCATGATGCCGCAGTTTGCACACATGGCCTCGGTGCCGGGTGCCAATGCCTTAATCATTTCGGATCGCGCGAATAATGCCGACGCCATGGAGGCGGTGATTCGTGAGCTGGATAGTGGGCAGCCTGACGATGCGATTGAAATTATTCCGCTGCGGAATGGCAAAGCCGAAGACCTCATCAATATTTTAGAAACGATGGAGGCTGGCGGTGCGGCGGCCGGTCGTGATGGCAAGGCGCCGGGCAAGGTACGCATTGTGGCCGATGAGCGAACCAATCGCTTGCTGGTGCGCGGCGATAAGGCGTTGCGTGATCGTGTTCGTGCCATGATCCGTAACTTGGATGAAGCGCCCGAGCAAAGTGATGAGGTCGTTAAAGTCTTCCGCTTGAAATATGCCAATGCTCGCCAAGTCGCTGAAGTGTTGCGTGGCGTGCTGGCGGATGAGAAAGATAAGTCCAGCACCACGACGAGTGCCGGAGCGAATTCGCCATCGAGCGGCACCACCAACCTCAGTAGCAATGGTGATAGCGGCTCAGGTCGCAGCCAACCGGGCACAACGACGATTACCGTAGGCTCATCCAGCCTGATTGCTGACGAGTCCCAAAACGCCCTTATTGTGCGGGCTAACCCCCGCCAAATTCGCCAAATCGAAACCATCTTGGTCGATTTGGACTCGCGCCGTGCGCAGGTGCTAATTCAGGCCGCGATTGTCGAAGTCTCGGGTGATAACGCAGCCCAACTCGGCGTGCAGTGGGCCTATGGCTCGCCCACCTCCGGTGTTGGTGTGATTAACTTTAATAACGCAGGCGCGAGTGCCGTTAGTTTGGCCACGGCGGCCGCTACCGGGAATTTCGCCAGTGCGGGCATTGGTCAAGGCGCGCTCTTAGGTATTGGCACATCCAGCAAAGACAGTAATGGCGACCGCACCTTCATTGGGGCATTGATTCAGGCCCTGAACTCGGTCGCCGACGCTAACTTGCTGTCGACACCCAGTATCATGACC
The DNA here is from genome assembly GCA_002342025.1 of Moraxellaceae bacterium UBA2477. Lineage (GTDB taxonomy): Bacteria > Pseudomonadota > Gammaproteobacteria > Pseudomonadales > Moraxellaceae > Perlucidibaca. The sequence continues at coordinate 2,947 of DDPD01000011.1, forward strand.
TTGGTCAATCAAGAAGCCAAAATTGTGGTGGGTCAGAACGTGCCGTTTATTACCGGCTCGACGGGTACGGCAGGCTCCGGCGTCACCAACCCCTTCACCACCATTCAACGCCAAGATGTGGGTATTACCTTGAAGGTCACCCCATCGCTGAGCGAAGGCGGCACCGTGCGCCTAGATGTGGAGCAGGAAGTATCCTCTGTGGTGCCCTCCGTTGATGGCATTCGCTCCTCCGACATCATCACCAACAAACGCTCGATTAAAACCAGCATTTTGGCGGACGACGGTCAGACCATTGTATTGGGCGGCTTAGTTCAGGACGATGTAAAGAAATCGACCAGCAAAGTACCTTTCTTGGGCGACTTGCCGGGCGTGGGCGTGCTGTTTCGTGCCACCAGCGAATCACGGGTAAAGCGCAATCTGTTGGTGTTCTTACAGCCCACTATTCTTCGTGATGCAGCGTCTGCTGCTGCGCTGACGCAGAAGCAATATGCCTCTGTGCGTCGCGTGGACTTGGGTCTGGATCAGGATGGTCGCCTGACGCGACTGCCTGCAAACATTCAAGAAATTTACCAAGGCGGAATGCAGCGTGATGCTCGTCGTGCGCCTGCTACAGCAGAGGCCAGCGTAGTGGCTCCGGCAAGGTCAGCTCCCGTCGAACCAGTGCCCCGGGCTAAGGCAGTTGAAGAAGCGCCACCTGCAAAAGAGCCTGCTCCAGCCGCAGAGCCTCAGGCTCGTTCAGTTGATAACTCGCCACAAGTATATGCTGCGGAAAGTGCTGCACCGATTCAGGCGCAGCCTATGTCACCTGCTGAAGTTGAAGCTCAGGCATTCAGTCCGGCTCCGGTCAGCGCTACTCCACGCACTGCTGCGCCGGCGCAAAAAACACAGGCACAGCAGGCTGCTCCAGTTCAGCAGGCTGCATATGTGCCGCCATCGACTCGCCCTGATCCAAGTGCAAAGCCGTTTAGTGCGGTGATGGCTGATCCAGTGACAACGGCTTATGCTCCCTTTCGACAGGAGCCTGAAGAGGAAAAGCCCGCCGTAGTAAAAGCGGCATCGGCCCCTGTGCAGCCTGCGTCTTCAGAGTTCAAGCCTGAGGCCAAACCATTTGTAGTGGAAGCAGACCCCGAGTCGAAGACCGTCAGAACAACGTCGAGCTCCAAAGTGAAGTCCGTCAATTCGACGGTTAAACCGAGTGCCAGTGATCGACCCGGAATGCGTAAAATTACCACCTCCAGTGGTGGGGTTTACTATGTCCCGGAAAATCCAGCATCGGCTCCTGAGCCTGCAGCATCGCAAACTTCGGACACAAGCCGACCGGCCATGCGTGAAATTCGTACCAGCAGTGGTGCGGTGTATTACGTGCCAGACACCGAGCCAGCTGAGTCCTCCAGCGCGCCTTAAGGCGTGGGTAATACGGTGTGCAGTAATGGCCTGAGTGCCAACTGCGCACCGAGTTGCCTTAAGTTCCAGTAGTGTCCGCCCAAAGCACGATTGACCATCACGGTTTCTGGTACGGGTTGAAAGGCCCGCCAATGTGGCAGTGACTCGCGACTCAACGCAATCACCCGTTCAGCCAGGGGGAAGCGGCCAAAGTCGGTGGGCTCCTCGCTAAAACTCTCCTGCATCAAGTCCAGCCACGGTCTATAAAACGACGCTGCTAGTGCCGGCGTATGTTCCGTTTGGCGTGCGCTCAACGCAATTAAGCCGTGCTCAATGGCGGCGCTATCGCCCGCGAGAGCAGCACGAGTCATGTTGGCGTAGCAACGCGAAATATGCGGCGAGACTTTTTTGATGCAGCCGAAATCGTAAATCACCAGTGAGCCATCCAGCCTTGCGGCGAAGTTGCCCGGATGGGGGTCACAGTGAATTTCGCCAAACTGATAGAGCTGACGACCTAGGGCCTGAAACAGCGTTGCCGCGATTTGATTGCGTAAGTTCTGGTCGTAGCGCTCATCGAGCTGGCCTAGGCTATCGCCCGGTTCGAAGCTCAGGGTGAGGACACGGGTATTGCTCAGCTCGGTCAGTACGGCGGGAATCACAATGCGCGGATTGTCCGCGTGATAGTGCCGAAACCGCTCAATAGCGGCGGCCTCAATGCGGTAATCCAGCTCAGCTTTTAGGCTCTGCTCAATTTCACGGAAGAGGGCGTCGAGAATGTCATTTTTAACGGGAAGCACCCGCGCTATTTTGAGTGCAACTTTTAGCTGCTTGAGATCGGCCGCAACAGCGGCATCCACGCCGGGATACTGCACTTTCAGCACGACTTCTCGGCCATTGTGTAGGCGGGCGCGATGCACTTGCGCGAGCGATGCACTGGCAATGGGCTGTTGCTCAATGTCGAGGAAGTGACGGTTGAGGTCCGGGCCAAAGGCCTCTTGCAGGCGGGGCAGTATCGCGCTGAACGGTTGTGCTGGCGCATCGTTTTGTAAGCGCGTGAGCGCATCCACCAGCTCGGCAGGCAGAAGGTCGCGGTATTGGGAGACCACTTGCCCGACCTTCATCACCGCGCCTTTCATTTCGCCCAGCGTGGCCGCGATCTCCGTGCCGATGCGCGTGTACAACGCGGCATCTTGGGCGTTGCGTTCGCTGCCGTCCTGCCAAAGCCGCTGCCAGCGATCTCGGGCGGCGTGGCCGCTAATGCGAGCGGTCATGCCAGCCAGTTTGAGCAGACGTTGCGTGGTCGGGCGCGGTGTGTCGGTCATAAAGCCTCAGCAGATGCGGGCATACTCCGCAAAGTCGGGTCGGGGTGCGCGGGGGTGTAAGCGCGAGTGGTCACCATACCCGAGATTAATCAGTAAATTGGATTTGACAGACGTGTCTTTGAAAAAAGTTGCATCTACGCCTGCGGCATCAAATCCGGACATGGGGCCTACATCCAATCCTAATGACCGCGCAGCCAGCATGAAATAGGCGGCTTGTAAGCTGCTATTGCGCAGTGCAGTTTCCGCGATCAGCGCGTCATTTCCCGCGTACCAACTCCGGGCGTCGGCAAAGGGAAAGAGGCGGGGTAGATGCTCTGGGAAGTCATAGTCCATGCCGACGATCACGGTGACAGGTGCTGCCAAGGTCTGCTCAATATTGCCCGGCGCTAAGTGCGGTTTTAGCTGGGCTTTGGCTGCTTCGCTTTGCACGAAGACAAAGCGTGCGGGCAGGGCATTAGCCGCTGTTGGGCCTTGAATGGCCAGGGCATACAGCGCATTTAGCGTGTCTGCGCTCACAGGCGTATTGAGCCAGTGATGATGGGTGCGAGCCTCGCGGAAAAGTTGGTCAAGGCTAGCGTTCGATAGGGCGGTTAATGTCGTCATGGTCATCTCACGGTAGATCAAAGTAGAGGAATTCGCTGTCGTCTTCGGCCTGCAACGTTAATTCAGTTTCATCGTGTATGGCGGCGCCATCACCGGCCATGAGCAGTTGCCCATTCACGCGTATTCGGCCGGAGATGAGCTGAAGCCAGGCCTTGCGACTTTCATGAAGCGCTTGGCTCAGCTGCTCATGGGTAGACAGGATGCCGCGATAAATGCGGGCGTCCTGACGTATGGGTAGCGCTTCAGGAACTTCGCTATCTGGGGCGACAATACAGGTCAGTCCTGGTGTGCGCTCGAAGCTTTTTTGCGCATAGCGAGGAGCCAAGTCGCGAACATTCGGCTGCAGCCATATTTGCAGTAGCTCCACCGGCACATCGCCGCGATTCATTTCACTGTGCTCAATGCCGGTACCGGCGCTCATGAGCTGAAACTCGCCAGCGGTGATGTCGGCAATGTTGCCCAGGGTGTCGCGATGACTCAGTGTGCCGCTGAGAACATAGGTCAGAATTTCCATGTTGTCATGGCCATGCTGACCAAAGCCTGATTTGGCACGAACGATATCCTGGTTAATCACGCGTAGGACAGAGTGGCCCATGTGCTTAGCGTCGTAATACCCAGAAAATGAAAAGCTATAGCGAGCCTGAAGCCAGCCAAATTGGCCTTGGCCGCGCTCATCGCTAGGGCGACGTGTGATCATGACGACCTCCGGTTGGGTGTAGGAGGTCAGCTTAGTGGTCTGAGTGTTTCGTTTAAAGCCTCAGTTAGGCAACATATTGTTGCCAAAAATGATGCTAATGGGTCGGGTTAGCGGGCGTGCTCGGCCACGCACCGGTGGATAGCATCGGCTAATTGATCTGCGGCAAGGATGACCGCACTGGCCCAGTCGTTGGCCGCTTGACCGTCGGCACCATCGGTAATGAATTTGAGGCAGACAAAACGCTGTTGCTGCTGTTGGCAGACTTTCGCCAGCGCATACGCTTCCATGTCGATGGTGTCGAGCGTGAGCTGTGGGTGTGCGGCCGTCACGAAGTTATCACCGGTATAGCAGGTAACCTGTGGAAAGTCGGAGACCGGTAAGCCATTACTCAGCACAATGGGGGCTTCGAAAGGGGTTTCGCCTAACGCGAAGCCCATGGCGGTGGCATCCATATCGCGCTGATGAAACTGAGTGGCTACAACCACTTGGCCCGCTGTTAGGGTGTGTGAACCTGCGGAGCCGGCGTTAATAACTAGGCTAGGCGTTTCGCCCTGCGTCAGTCGCTGCATGAGGGCAATGGCGGCATTCACCTTGCCCACGCCGGTATAGAGAATCTCAAAGCCCAGACTATCCAAACGGTTGTTAGCGTTTTCTTGCGCTAGGGCCAGTACCAAAAGCGGCTTGCTCATGCAGTTTGTCTCAATAAGTCCACAGAGATAAAGGGGCGTTGCCTTGGCATTGATAATTGTTCAGCGCGGCCAGATTGATCAATACCACAGCGCCGCGAATGTCATGACCAGCCTTTACGCAAAGTGCTTCTGTGGCGCCTAACGTGCCGCCAGTGGCCAACACATCGTCGACGAGCAACACGCGGCGTGGACTCATGGTGGCATTCATTTCCAGCGTGTCTTCCCCATACTCCAGTGCATAGCGCTGACGGAACACGGGAGGAGGTAGCTTTCCGGGTTTGCGAACCATAATCACGCCCTTACCCAGCGCCTGAGCCAGACCGGCGGCGAGCAAAAAACCGCGAGATTCAATACCCACTAAAGCATCAATGCCATTCCATTGTTCCGGAGTGAGCAGTGCTTGCAGCGCTTGCACCGTAGCGCTGAAGTGTTCGGCTAGGAGCGGTGCCATGTCTCGAAACAGTATGCCGGGCTGAGGAAAGTCCGGCACTAGGGTGATCGCCGATTCAAGCTCGGCCAAGGACATTGGGGCGGCGCAATTCATTCAGGGGCTCCGCGCCAAGGCTTAGCGCGATAAGTTTAACGCCATGGGGTTGGGCAGCACTTCAGCCAATCGGCTCATGCGCATTTCAAGCTCTGGATACGAGTCGGCGATGACGGTGATGTGGCCTAGCTTCCGACCGTCGCGCTCACTTTTGCCATACAGGTGCAAGTGGGCATCGGTGACATTCAGCACATCATGGGCACTGGGGTGCTTGCCGATGATGTTGATCATGGCGCTGGGCTTTTCCGCACGGGTCGAGCCCAAGGGTAGGCCGGCCACGGCACGCACATGGTTTTCGAATTGTGAACTGTGTGCACCTTCAATGCTCCAGTGACCGGAGTTGTGCACACGTGGCGCCGTCTCGTTAGCCATCAAGCCGTGACGAGTTTCAAACAACTCCAGCGTGAGCACGCCAACATGGCCGAGCTCGCGCAAAATCGACGAGATGTAGCGCTCAGCGGTGAGCTGCGTATTTTCATCGAGATGGGGCGCGGGCACGATGGAGTGGCTGAGGATGCCGCCATGGTGATGGTTCTCTGCCAACGGATAAAACAACGTAGCGCCGTCTTGGCCGCGCACGGCAATGATCGAGAGCTCACGCTTGAACTGAATAAACTCTTCGGCGATTAGCGGGACATGAGCGCCCAGCTTTTGCCAGCACGCAGAGATTTGCGTGGCATCACGCAGTAGGAACTGACCTTTGCCGTCATAACCTTCAGTGACGGTTTTCACCACGAGAGGTAGGCCCAGCGCGGCGACCGCATCGTTCAAGTCCGATTCAGCGCGAATTTCGTGGTAGCGCGCCGAAGGAATATTTAATGCAGAAAACAGCTGTTTCTCGTTGAGACGATTTTGCGACACCGCTAAGGACTTCACCCCGGGATAAACTGGCTTGCGTTTGGCGATGGCTTCGACCCAGCCCGTGGGAATATTTTCAAACTCGTAGGTGAAGACATCGGCGCTATCAATAAACGCTTGCAGGCTGGCTTCGCTATAGGTGTCATCGCCAAAGCGTGGGCCTAATGCCGCAGAGGGGCAATCCACGGCTTTGTCGAAGAAGGCAAATGACAGATTTAGCGGGTAGCCCGCCAACGCCATCATGCGACCAAGCTGGCCGCCGCCAAGTACACCAATGCGCAGACTCATGTCCGATTCCTCAAGTTATACGCCGGTCACGCCCGGAATAGGGTTGGCCAATACCGTGTCTGTCTGACGCGCACGGAAGGCTTCAATGGCTAGACGCAGCTTGGGATTATTCAGCGCCAAAATCTGTGTTGCCAACAGGGCCGCATTGATGGCGCCGGCTTTACCAATGGCGAGTGTGCCAACCGGAACACCACCTGGCATCTGAACAATCGATAACAAGGAGTCCAGACCGTTCAGCGCCTGCGATTGCACTGGCACACCGAGCACGGGCAGTGACGTTTTGGCCGCGCACATGCCGGGCAAATGCGCTGCGCCGCCGGCCCCGGCGATGATGACCTGAATGCCACGGCCCATGGCTGCATCGGCGTAGGCAAAGAGCTTGTCGGGGGTGCGATGGGCGGAAACGACTTCGGCTTCGAACGCCACGCCTAAATCCCGCAAGGTATTGGCGGCATGTTCCATGGTGGCCCAATCGGATTGGGAGCCCATGATGATGCCAACGAGAGGCTGTTCACAGTTGTCGCGAGATGTGCTCATGGTGTCCGTGCCGAGTGGGTGGAAAACCGCGCATTTTCCAATAATCAGGCGGTCAGGGCAAGGCCAGTAATGGCAGAGGCGGCCGCGATGGCCAAGGTCAGCAAAAACAACAGGAAGAGAAAGCGCCAAAACGGCTTAAAGCTGGTCGGCATGGGTTCGCGTTCGAGGGGCATTAGACTAACTCCGGGGCATTTCTGTGCAAATCATCGAGTGACGGCGGCGCAGGTCTTTGCGAGAATCACGCGGACTAATACTACGCAGAGTGTGTGATGAAAGCTGTTTTGTCGATGGGTTGGCAAGTGATCTGTTTTCGCTCGGGCCCCGATGCCCTGCCTTATGCACCGCGCTTATTACTGCCTTTGGTGGCGTTGAACTTATTGATCAGCTGGGTGTTGCAAACCCTTGGTGGTGATGGCAATACCGATAAGCCTATTGTGGCTCTGTCTGCCATGGCTATGGGTGCCGAAGCCCTGTGGCTAGCCTTCCTGCTTCAGCGGCGCGAGTGGATCAATCGTTGGGTGCAGTCCTTTATGGCGTTGGTTTTGGTTGATACCTTAATTACGCTGATGGCCGCACCACTGGCCCTGTTGTTAGCTCAAGGCGGCGGTGTCTTTATCACGCTGGCGGCGATGGTGCAGGTGGTCATGACCTTGTGGAGTCTGTCTGCACGCGGCTTTGTTTATCAGCACAGCTTGGACATTCCGCGTTGGAAAGGGGTACTGCTGGCATTAGTGCCTCTGTTTATTGTCATGCTGCTGACGTTGCAATTCTTCCCTGAACTCATCCCCGCGCCGCCGCAAGGAACTTGATCATGCACATTCATATTCTCGGCATCTGCGGTACGTTCATGGGCTCGCTGGCGGTACTGGCGAAGTCCTTAGGGCATCAAGTCAGCGGCAGTGATGCCAGTGTGTATCCGCCCATGAGCACGCAACTAGCGGCTCAGGGGATTGACCTTATGGAAGGCTATGCTGCCGAGCATCTTCAGCCGCGCCCTGATCTGGTCATCATTGGTAACGCCATGAGTCGCGGTAACGCCGCGGTGGAATATGTTCTGAATGAAGGTATTGCCTACACCTCGGGGCCGGCGTGGTTGGCGCAACAGGTGCTGCAAGGCAAACATGTGATTGGCGTTGCCGGCACGCACGGCAAAACCACCACGACCACTATGGTGGCTTGGGTGCTGGAGCAGGCCGGATTGCAGCCCGGCTTTTTAATTGGCGGCGTGCCGCAGGGGTTTGATGCCAGCGCCCGCTTGGGTGGCGGCCAATATTTTGTTGTGGAAGCAGATGAGTACGACTCGGCTTTTTTCGATAAGCGCTCGAAGTTTGTTCATTACGCGCCGCGCACGGCTATTTTGAATAACCTTGAATTTGACCATGCCGATATTTTCGATGACCTCGCGGCCATCCAAAAGCAGTTTCATCACTTGGTTCGCACCGTGCCGGGCCAGGGCCAAATCCTGATGCCGGCCGATGAGCCGGCGCTTGATGAGGTAATTGCGAAAGGCTGCTGGACGCCGGTAGCCAAAATGGCGTTGGTCATGTCTGGCCTAGCCCAAACGGGAGCGTCAGCGCCGGTCTGGCAAGCTGAGGCACTTACGCAAGATGGCTCCTCTTATGCGATCTGGCATCAAGGCCAATGCTATGGGTCAGTGAACTGGCCGCTGACCGGCTTGCACAACGTCCGTAATGGCTTAGCTGCGATAGCGGCGGCGGCGCATGTGGGCGTTGAAGTCACGGTGGCGATTGCCGCGTTATCGGCGTTTCCCGGCGTTAAGCGTCGCATGGAGCAGCTTGGCATAGTGGATGGCGTGACCGTCTTTGACGACTTTGCTCATCACCCCACGGCGATCCGCACCACCTTAGAAGGCTTGCGAGGACGTGTAGGTCAGCAGCGCATTTGGGCCGTGATTGAGCCGCGCTCTAACACCATGCGCTTGGGTGCTCACAAGGACGGGCTGGCGGCTTCGGCGGCGGCAGCGGATCAGGTTATCTGGTATCAGCCCAGCGGTTTAGATTGGGATTTAGCCCCCGTCGTGGCGGATAGCCCTGTGCCTGCGCAAGTGGCATCGGATGTGGCCGCCGTGGTGGCGCGCCTTGTTGCTGAGACTCGCCCAGGTGATGCGGTGGTGATTATGAGTAATGGCGGCTTTGGTGGCATTCATCAAAAACTACTGGCGGCCTTGCGGGAAAAATCCGGAGTAGTGGCGTGAATGCGCTGGCCGTAGCCGTTGGCGCGGCCATTGGGGCATTGATACGTTGGAGTTTGGGGCTAGGGCTTAATGCGATCTGGCCAGCATTGCCACTGGGTACCTTGGTGGCGAACTGGGTGGGGGCTTATTTAGTTGGGGTGCTGGCGGCGCTTATCAGCGTTGGCGCGGCGCTGTCAGAGCCTGTGCGGCTGCTGCTGATTACGGGCTTGTTGGGCGGCCTAACCACCTTTTCCACCTTCTCGATTGAGGCGGTAAGCCTGCTACAGCGCCAGCTCTACGGGCCGGCTTTCTGGCACATCAGTTTGCATGTTGCGGGATCACTACTGCTGACCTTTGCTGGCTATGCCAGCGTGCAAGTGATACGGGGCTAGGCGCAAGGCCTGCCCCGTATCACTTAACCGCGATTACTTCAGCGCCCGACGCTTACGCATGCGGATGTTGAGTGCTTCAACAGCGACCGAGAATGCCATCGCGCCATACACATAGCCCTTGTCTACGTGCTGACCGAAGCCTTCCGCAATCAACAGCGTACCAACCAGAACCAAGAAGGCCAGTGCCAACACCTTAACGGAGGGGTGGGCATCAACAAAGTCACCAATCGGCTTGGCGGCAAACATCATCACAGCAACCGAGAGCATGATGGCGATGACCATGATTTCGACGTCTTGCGCCAGGCCCACGGCGGTAATGACCGAGTCTAGCGAGAACACAATATCAATGATCGCGATCTGAACAATGATGGCGGCAAAGTTCGAGCTAACTGCGGCGGCAGATGTGGTGGCCTGCGTTTCCGTGCTTTCACCCTCAACAGAGTCGAAGATTTCGGTCGCACTTTTCCACAGCAGGAAGAGGCCGCCGCCAATAAGAATCAAGTCTCGACCGGTGACGACGACATCGGCGACGGTAATTAAAGGCTCCGTTAAACGCATGACCCAGGTAATCGACAGCAGCAAGGCGATACGCGACACCATGGCCAAGGCGAGGCCGAAATACCGAGCGGCGGCCCGCTTTGAGGCCTCCACTTTATTGACCAAAATCGTCAAGAAAATGATGTTGTCGATGCCGAGCACGATTTCGAGCAGGCTTAAGGTAGCAAGGGTGACCCACGCTTGCGGGTCGGCAATCCATTCAAACATAGCGGTTCTCAGGCAAAGTGGCAGACATAATCGAGGAGTTCCAGCGTTTCAATTTGAAAACTGGAGTTACCGGGCACGCTAAACGATTGACCGGTGGCGTACTCTTGCCAAGTGTTTTCGCCGGCAAGCTGAACGCGGCAGCGACCGCCAATCACTTCCATGATTTCTGGTGCGCCGGTATTAAACGTTAACGAAGACGGAAAAATGACGCCGATGGTTTTCTTGCTGCCATCGGCGAACAAGACGCTGTGACTGACACAGCGGCCATCGAAATAGACATTGGACTTTTTCACTACGCTGACATTGTCGAACTGACTCATTGAAACGATTCCTGCGCACTGCGCTGCAACTGGGGTGTGCGGATTCTAGGGCGCATTGGCCTAGTAACCAAGGCTTGTCATGCATCAGTCATAAAAACTTCATGGCTCTGACTTGGCCTCGCCGCAGGACTGTCATGCCGGCTGGTAACACTGCGCGTCATGAAAAGAACTGCATTGACCTTCTCGTGGCATGCGGCCGTGAATGATCCGGTTGTTATGCCGTCGCAGCCCTATGCCCAGTTGCGTGAGCAGCTAAAAACCGGCGACCTCGTGCTTTTCTCGGGACGATCCTGGGCCGCTCGCTTGGTGCGTGGTTTTACCGGCAGCCGCTGGTCACATGTTGGCTTGGTTGTGCGCTTGCCGGAGCACCCGCAAACACCACTGCTCTGGGAAGCTACACGAGCCAGTAAAGTGCAGGACATTGTTCAAGGGCGGGCGTTTGACGGGGTTCAGTTGGTGTCTCTGGACGATCGTGTTGCAGGTTATCAAGGCTTGGTTGCTGTGCGTCGCTTACAGGGCGTGGTGACTGATGCGCAAGCGCGTCATCGCTTGGATGAGTTAATGCTGGCTTGGCAAGCAAAGCCCTACCGTAACTTTGTGCGCCAGCATCTCAGCTTTTGGGTGCGCGGCGAGCAGGGCTTGGCTTTTCAGAAGGGTGGCTTTTGCAGTGAGCTGGTCGCGGAAGTTTATCGTCAGTGGCGATTGCTACCTGCGGATATGCCGGCGCGTAACTATGTGCCGCGAGACTTCGCGAGTGAGGCGGGTGTGGCGCTACTCAAGGGCGGATTATCGCCCGCCTGTCTGCTGTCTATTTAATTGTTGGATAAATGAGCGCCGTGGGCTTTTAAGCCTCAAGAGCTTGGAGTAGCTTAGGCCTCATGCGTTGACTGAGGCGCTAGCAAAAAAGCGCTGCGACGCATCCCCCCCTTTGGAGGTTTGCGTATGACCGATCGCCCCGCAGATACCCGTCGCAAAGCCTACGTCCTTGATACCAACGTCCTGATTCACGATCCCAACGCCCTGCTGAACTTCGAAGAACACCAAATTCTTATTCCCATGACCGTGTTAGAGGAGCTGGATAAGCTCAAGTCTGGCAAGGCCTCCGTCTCTGCAGAGTGCCGTGCGGCTATCCGCATGATTGACCGTGTGCTGGGCTCGGCCGAACCGGAGCAGATTCGGCAGGGTGTGCCGATTTGGCGGGATGCTGAGCGCAAGTACTTGGGCACGCTGTCGGTGCTCATGGATCAGCCCGAAGGTGGCGTACAGACCTTGGCGAACTCTCTCAACGACAACAAAATCATCAATCTCTTGGTGTCGCTGCAGGTAGCAGATCAGCAGACGCGTATCGTGTTAGTGACCAAGGACATCAATATGCGCTTAAAGGCGCGGGCCTGCGGGTTGGCGTCTGAGGATTACACGAACGACCAGCTGGTGTCGGATGTAAAGCAGCTCTCTAAAGGCTATGCCGAATTTGAAGGCTCATTTTGGGAGCGCTTCAGCGGGGTAGAAACCGTTCAGGCCATTGGCGAAACTCGGCATTATTTACGGCGTGAAGATTGGGATGCCCCCGTGTTCGCCAACCAATTTGTGGTGGATGAACAGGGCTTTATTGGCCGCGTTCTGTCTGTCAGTGCCGAACAGATTGTGTTGCGTAATATGAGCCATGAGCGATTGATGAATCAGGAAGTGTGGGGGCTGCGGCCACACAATATTCATCAGGCCATGGCGCTGGATCTGTTGCGCGATCCCTCGGTTCACTTGGTGTCATTAACGGGGCCGGCGGGATCGGGTAAGACGATTTTGGCGCTGGCAACGGCGATCGAGCAGAGCATTGAGGAAAAACGCTTTAACAAAATTATTGCAACGCGCTCCACCCCGCCGCTGGCGGAAGAGCACGGCTTTTTGCCAGGCACTGAAGAAGAAAAAATGGATCCGTGGCTGGGCGCCATTAGCGACAACATTGAAGCGCTGCATTTGCACGACGAAAGCCCCAAGGGCTCCATCGCCTATGTAAAGGAGCGCGCCAACATTCAATTTAAGGCGCTTAACTACATTCGCGGCCGCAGCTTTCAACGCGCCCTGATTTTGATTGATGAATGTCAAAACCTCACGCCGCATCAGATGAAAGCCATCATTACTCGAGCCGGCGAGGGCTCGAAGGTGATTTGTTTGGGCAATTTGGCTCAAATTGATACGCCGTATCTGACGCCAACAAGTTCGGGATTGACCTATATGTGCGAGCGTTTTAAAGGCTTTGCTCATGGCGGTCATATCCAGTTAGAGGGCTCGCCACGCTCGGTATTGGCCGAGTACGCGGAAAACAACCTGTAATGCGCTGGAAGGCGGGGGTACAGAAATATTTTTCGGTAGCCCCCTGCATTCTTGATTGTGTCATCTTTTGGCTTTAACCTTCGCCGCGTCAGAGCCAGGGCGAACAAGCCGTCGAGCAGCGCAGCAACCTGACACCGAATGAGCCTCTAGTGACCGTTGTGCGACAGTCGAGCTAGGGGCTTTTGTCTTTTTCATGACCTTTGGGATATTTGCACATGCGCCTTTCTGACTACTGCTCCGATGCCGAGTGGGCGAAGATCAAAAAGCTGGCTGATGAGAAGGAAACGCCGTTTCTCGTCGTCGACCTCGAAATCATTAAACAAAAGTATGTTGAGTTAACAACCTGCTTTCCTGCCGCAAAAGTGCACTACGCGCTGAAGGCCAACCCGGGTCAGCCAGTGATTGAGCTGTTGCGCGACCTCGGTTCCAACTTTGACTGTGCGTCGAAGTTTGAGCTCAGCAAGGTGCTAGACAGTGGCGTTTCGCCGGACCGTGTGTCTTACGGCAACACCATCAAGAAGGCCGCGCATGTGAAGTGGGCCTACGAGCAAGGCATCCGCCTGTTCGCCACCGACTCCAAAGCTGACTTGCAGAACATTGCGGAATACGCGCCTGGCTCGAAAATTTTCGTGCGTATTTTGGTAGAAGGCGGTGAGACTGCCGAATGGCCGCTGTCGCGTAAGTTCGGCTGCCACCCGGATATGGCCATTGATTTGCTGGTGCAGGCCAAGAACCAAGGCTTGATTCCTTACGGCATCTCCTTCCACGTCGGCTCGCAGCAGAAAGACATCGCGGTTTGGGATGCGGCGTTGTCGAAAGTGAAGTACATGTTCGACTGGATGAAGTTCGAAGAAGATGTGTCGCTGAAGATGATTAATCTCGGTGGCGGCTTCCCTGCTAACTACATTTCGGAAGTTAACCCGATTCAAGTTTACGCCGAAGAAATCAACCGCTACCTGCGCGATGACTACGGTGATGACGTGCCGGAAATCATTCTCGAGCCAGGCCGTTCGCTGGTTGGTGAGTCCGGTGTACTGGTTTCGGAAGTCGTGCTGATTTCGCGCAAGTCGCGTACCGACTTGAAGCGCTGGGTCTATACCGACGTGGGTCTGTTCCAAGGTTTGATGGAAACCATGGGCGAGTCGATCAAGTACCCGATCTACACGGAGAAGATGGACGAGCATGGCAACCAGGAAGGCAGCGTTGTGCTCGCCGGCCCAACCTGCGACTCCACCGACATCATGTACGAAAATGTTGGCTACCACCTGCCGCTGAGCTTGGCGCCACGCGATCGTCTGTACTGGATGACCACGGGTGCGTACACGAACTCGTACAGCTCGGTCGAGTTCAACGGCTTCCCGCCGCTGCAAACCTTCTATGTGAAGTAAGCTGTCAGTGTGATGAAAAAAGGCCCGCCATGAGCGGGCCTTTTTTTGCATTAAGTTTCAGCCTGTTCAGTCGCTACTGACTAGTCCTTAGGTGGTTCATAAGAAGCCTCTTTTGTCTTTTTGGCCGCCCGACTATCACTTTCAAAGAGTCCCTCTAATTCACGCATGGCCTGTTTGGCGCTCTCCACCAATGCCGATTCGTTCTTGTAAATCGCTTGCTGTCTCAGCATGAGCTGATCGTCATACTCTCTGAATCGGTTAACGCTCAGGTCAGCATTAACTTTGTTAAAACCAATGTTAATTAAGACATCTCGGGCCATTTCTAAGCTGGTACCCAGAGTTTCACGATGCACCACATTAATGCCGAGGTCCATGAGTCGATACGCATGCATGCGATCGCGGGCTCGCGCGAAGATCGGTAGTTTAGGGAAGTAGTGGCGAACGATTTGCGCCGTGCGTAGTGACTCTTCAACATCGTCGATGGCGAGTACCAGTAGTTTTGCTTTTGCAGCGCCAGCGGCTTCTAGCAATGCCAAATTATCGAGCTTGCCGTAGAAGACGGGATTGCCGAATCGACGCACAAAGTCGACTTGGCGCGCACTGCTTTCTAAGGCAACGAACTGAATCCGATGGACGCGCAAAACGCGGGCGATGATTTGCCCGACACGACCAAAGCCAGCAATGATGACCTCATGCTCCGGCATGTCTTCGAGTGAATCAAACTTGCGCTCTTCGCGCCCACTCCAATGCGGTTCCAGAACGTGTTCTAAGAGCCAAAAACCAATAGGTGTTAACGCCATCGATAGCGTGACAATAAGTACGAGGCTCTCGCCTAAGGTGGATGACATCAGCCCGAGGCCGACAGCGCTGGTAAACACAATAAATGCAAACTCCCCACCTTGCGGAAGTGTGACGCCCAGACGAATAGAGGTTTGCAGGTCGTTGCCATGCCAGCGCCCTAAGAGACCCAATATCAGTCCTTTAACAAGCATCAAGCCGAGTGCGCCCAAAATGATCCAGTGGGGCTTTTCGATTAACAGGGGCAGGTTGGCGGTCATGCCTACCGACATAAAGAATAGACCGAGCAAGAGCCCTTTAAACGGTTGGATTTGAGCTTCTAGTTCGTGCCGATACTCACTGTCGGCTAACAGCATTCCGGCTAAGAATGCGCCCAGCGACATGGAGAGATGTATGGAGTCCATCAGCCAAGTCACACCCACAATAATGAAGAGTGCGGTACCTGTGAACAGCTCGGGTGTATGACTGTTTGCGATGAAGCGGAAGGCGGGTCGCACGAGAAAGCGGCTGGCCAGAATAAGGCCGGCAAATGCCAGTAGAACGGGGCCCCAATTGGGTATGTCGTGCTCTGCGGAACCACTTGTGGCCAGCAGCGGCATTAGGGCTAGCAAAGGGATCACGGCCAAATCTTGAAAAAGCAAAATAGCAAACGCTTGTCGGCCATGACGGGCGCTTAGCTGATTTTTTTCGGCCAGTAACTGAAGGGCAAACGCCGTTGAGGACATCGCCAGACCCGCACCGGCGATGAGGCTGACCGTTGGGCTCTCGCCCCATAGCCAGAGTATGCCGCCGAGCAATACGGTGGTAACGACCACTTGGAGGCCACCCAGGCCAAAAACAGAGCGCCTTAGTACCCATAGTCGACTGGGCTCTAGCTCTAGTCCAATTAAAAACAGCAGCATGGCGACGCCATATTCTGCAATTTCGACCACGCCAGTGGTGTTTTCAATAAGGCCTGACACATGCGGACCGATGAAAATACCCGCGAGCAAATAGCCGATGACGGCAGGAAGGCCGCTACGTTTGGCCAGCGGCACCACAATTAAGGCGATGCCCAATAAAAAAGCGATGGATTCAATGCCCTGCATGGTGGTGTTTTCTCCTCAAGATTGATTTGTATCACAGCGTGCTGACAAACGGATGATGGCAAACGCAACTTGGCGATGGTCTGAACGCCCAAGCGCGCTGACTGACGTTATAATGCGCAGCAACTACCACCCTGTGCCTGAGGCCTAGACATGAGCTACAACCAGATTCCTGCCGGCAAAGATGTTCCCAACGATATTTATGTCGTGATCGAAATTCCGGCCAACCACGCGCCGATCAAATACGAAATCGATAAGGATGCCGATGCGCTCTTTGTTGACCGTTTTGTTGGCACCGCCATGTTCTATCCGGCGAACTACGGCTACATCCCGAACACCCTGTCGGAAGATGGCGATGCGCTCGACGTGCTCGTGGTCACGCCGTATCCGGTGGTGCCGGGTGCTGTGATTCGCTGCCGCCCGGTCGGCAAGCTGAAGATGGAAGACGAAGCCGGCATGGACGCGAAGCTCATTGCTGTGCCGCACGACAAGCTCACGCCGCTGTACAAGCACGTGAAGGAATACACTGATCTGCCCGAGCTGCTGCTCAAGCAAATCGAGCATTTCTTTGCGCACTACAAGGATCTTGAGCCGGGCAAGTGGGTCAAAATCACGGGCTGGGAAGGCGCTGACGTAGCTAAAGAAGAAATTCTTAAGTCCATCGAAGCCGCGAAGTAAGTCTTTGGCGGGAAACAGAATTTTTCTGTTTCCCGCTCGCTTTTTCTGGTGCAATGCCGAAAAAGTGAACGATGAGTCACAAATAGTTTACGTATCTTGTTTTATTGTCTGACAATTTCTAGCTCGACTTTTGCTAACCCTTCCTAAGATGCCCTCCAAGGATGCAGACATCAACGACGCCGTCGCTGAGTGCATTCAAGATTTTCCAACCTCGTTAAGGAGATGAAAAATGGGTGAACTCAAGAACCTCGTTGCTGACAACCAAGATATCGTTGTTCGTGTAAAGGCCGCTGGCCGTCAGGCTGCAATGGCTGGTTTGGGTCTGGTTGAAGTACTGAAGGCTGAAGGCGAAAAGCTGCAAGCCATTGACTTCAACGCCAAGGGCGAAGAACTGAAAGCCAAGGCTCTCGAACTCAAGACCAAGCTGCAAGCTGTAGATGTTAAAGCTGAAGTAGAAGGCCTCAAGGCTCTCGACCTGAACGCTAAAGCAGAAGAGCTGAAGGCTTTGGCTGTAGAACTGAAGGGCAAGGTTCTGGCTGTAGACGCTAAAGCCGAAGTTGAAAAACTGCTGGCTGACGTACAGAAGTTATTTGCTGAGCTGGTCGCTAAGGGCGAACAGCGCGCTGCCTAAGCCTAGAGCTTAGTTGCGCCGATCGCCCTCACGGGCGATCAACTCCGCGTTCGCTGAACGCAGATGCATGCAGTACCCTCTTGGGGCGGCGCTAGCCGCCCTTTTTTTTTGGGTGAAAATTGTGACTTAAATCGAGCCGAGTCGTTGACTCAACCAAGTTTGATCTGCTTCGCCAAACCTTTGAAAGCTTGCCTGAAGGTTTTGCCATGATTTAGCAGGGTATTTCTGAGCTGGTTGAGCAAAAACATGACTGTGTAAGTCGACAGTGAAGGGGGTGTCCGCACCTAGGCTGAATGCGGCTGCATTGGCCTTAGCCCAAGGCAGGTAAGTGGCGCTGAGTTCATGCTCAAGCACAGGGAGTAATGTGCTCTCTAAACTTTCCCACTGTTCACAGGCCCCTTGGCCCAGCCCTGCAGGACTCATGCAACGTTCCACCCAAGCGGCTAAGTGGGTGAAGGGCTGTAATCGTGAGCGCGGCGTAGGGTCGCTATAAAATTCGTAATACATGCTTCCCAGCCCTAGATCGGCTGCGCTTAGTTGTTCGCCAAAAATAAAAGAACGCGTTGCCAAATGTTTATTAAGCCGCGTAGCACTTTCCTGTAAATAGCGTTCGAGCAGGGGCTTGTTGGCCTCGGTACACCCCAAAGGCGCGCTTCTCGTCATCAAATGATTGCTAATTAAGGTGGCAAACTTGCTCGGATCGACGCCGGGCGGCACGCTAGCGGTGGCAATACGCATCCCCGCATCAATACGGTCTGCTTCATAGTTCCAGCGATAATGAAACATGGGCTTGACTAGCCATTCGTCTGCGGCTTCTTCAAGGGCGTCGGACAAAAAGTTCAATACCGGGTCCGCTAAGCGAATGCTGGGGCTGGGGTGTGCTGCTTCGAGGTAGTCGAGCATGGGCGTGGAGTCTTGCATGGCGCCGCTAGGGGTAAGCAATAAGGGAATCAGAGGAACCTTGGCGTGCTCACGAAACTCAGCCTCGTTAGCTTGCGATCGGAGTACCCACTCGAAGGGCAGCTGCTTGAAGCGGAGCAGGGCGCGGACCTTGACAGAGTAGGGTGAAACTTCCATGCCAAATAAACGGTACATAAACGAAATCTCTTAGGATGACTTGTGGGTCGAGACTATTGGGTTTGGTCGCGGTATGGAATAGTCTGCTGTTCAAGTTTTAGCTGCATTTCGCTTAAAAATAAAAATAAACGGAAAGGAATCTAGGATGAAAGCTAACGCAGTGGCTGCCGTATTTAGCATCGCATTCGCGGTACAGGCACAGGCCCAAACATTTTGTGTTTACGACCCGACAGGCGCTCAAGGCCCAAGCTACGCTTTTGCGAAAGACTATGCGCTGGCGGCTAAGGCGTGGGGTGTAAATCTCGCCTTAAAAGCCTACACCGACGAGCGGGTGGCATCCGAGGATTTCAAGGCAGGGCAGTGTGATGGCGTGGCAATCACGGGGCTGCGTGGCCGCCAGTACAACAGTTATGTCGGCAGTATTGACTCCATTGGCTCCGTGCCTTCATACCGGCATTTGCGCACCGTGCTTCAGGTCTTAGCGAGTCCGCAAAGCGAAGCCAATATGAAGAGTGGTGCTTATGAAGTTGTCGGCGTTTTTCCGCTAGGGGCAGCCTATGTTTTTGTGCGAGATCGCAGCATTAACTCCATCGAGAAAGCGGCAGGAAAAAAAATTGCGGTACTGGATTTTGATAAGTCGCAAGCAAAGCTCGTGCAACAGCTAGGGGCACAACCTGTCTCTTCAGACATCACCAACTTCACCACCAAATTTAATAATGGTCAGGTCGATATAGTGGCGGCCCCCGGCATCGCCTATAAACCGTTTGAAATGTACAAAGGGCTGGGCACCACGGGAGCGATTTACCGATTCCCGTTGATTCAGCTCACGGGCCATATGATTGTGCGCAGTGAGAGATTCCCCGCGAGCTTTGGTCAGAAGTCGCGTAGCTTTGTGCTCACGCAATTGGATCGCGCAGATGCCACGATTAAGCAAGCGGAAGACGGAATCCCAGCTAAGTACTGGCTAGACCTAAGTCAAGCAGATAGAGACAAATATACATTGATGATGCGGGAAGCTCGGATACAGCTGACCAAGGATGGGTTTTATAACCCAAAAATGATGAGCCTCTTAAAGAAGATCCGCTGCAAAATTGAGCCAGCTGCCGCTGAATGCGCGGATAGCATTGAGTAACTACTCGGCACGAGCCTTAGATTGACGCTGTGTGTGCCGCCACTGCCAAGGTGGCATGCGCTCCTGCTCTGGTAGTGCCCAAAGTCCAATTGCTTGCTTTCGGGCTGCCTGCTCGTCGAGTAGTAGCGCGGGTCGTTTTAAGTGGCGGCGATAAACCCAAGCCGCTCCTTGGCGCACCATTTCCGCATTGATATCAACCCCATCTGCTCGAACTTGGCCCACGATGCGGCCATATTGATCAATATCGATCACGGTGACTTCTACCGTCTTTTTCAATGCCAGCGACACCAAAAGCTGTTTGGCGCGATGGCCATAGGGCTGGGCTTTTTCCGGGCTATCAATTTCAGCCAGCCTGACTTTGATGCGCTGATAATCAGCATCGATCAGGGTCAGCGTGTCGCCATCCGCAATATGGATGACTCGGCCATTGAGTACCGATGTGGCGTAGGCCTGGGGTGAAAGGTTACAGAACAGGACTAGGAATAACGCTAAGAGTGGCTTCATAACGCTAGGCTCAAAAACAAAAAAGGCCAGCATGGGGGCTGACCTTTTTGTCGCAAACGCCAACCCATGGGTGGGAGTGCAAAGATGGTGGCTACGGCTGGACTTGAACCTGCGACCCCAGCATTATGAGTGCTGTGCTCTAACCGACTGAGCTACGTAGCCAAGAGGCCGCGAATCTTAGTTTTCGAGTCGCGGCCTGTCAAGGTTTTCACGCGTTGAATGCAATATTCAGTACGCGTTAGACGTTGAATCTAAAGTGCAGTACATCGCCATCCTTCACGATGTAGTCCTTACCTTCTAATCGCCATTTGCCGGCTTCCTTGGCGCCAGCTTCACCCTTGTATTGGATGAAGTCGTCGTAGCCGATGCACTCCGCACGAATAAAGCCTTTCTCGAAGTCCGTGTGAATGACCGCCGCCGCCTTTGGCGCGGTGCAATTAACGGGGATGGTCCAGGCGCGAACCTCCTTTACGCCAGCGGTAAAGTAGGTGTGCAAATTGAGCAAGCCATAACCCGCACGAATCACGCGGTTCAGGCCGGGCTCATCCATGCCGAGGTCACCGAGGAAGGCGATTTTGTCTTCCTCATCAAGCTCGGCAATTTCCGCTTCGAGCTTGTTACAGATCGGTACCACAATGGCTTTTTCACTGGCCGCGAGTTCACGGACCTGATCGAGCAGCGGATTGTTGTCGAAGCCGTTTTCATCGACGTTAGCGATGTACATGGTCGGCTTTAGCGTGAGCAGACCGTAGGACTTGATGGCAAATTTTTCATCGGCATCCAGGTCCACGCTACGGGCGGGCAGGCCTTCATCAAGTGCGGGCTTAATCTTGTCGAGCACCGCCTTAATGGCCAGCGACTCTTTGTCGCCTCCCTTGGCCAGCTTGGTGACGCGCAGCAGGGCCTTATCGACCGCATCGAGATCGGCCAGTGCCAATTCGGTGTTAATGATGGCAATGTCATCGAGCGGGCTGACGCGACCCGCAACGTGAATCACGTTGTCATCGTTGAAGCAGCGCACGACATGGGCAATAGCATCAGTTTCGCGGATGTTGGCGAGGAATTTATTGCCCAGGCCTTCACCTTGCGATGCACCAGCGACGAGGCCGGCGATATCGACGAATTCCATGCTGGTCGGGATGACGCGCTCAGGCTTGACGATGGCGGCAAGGGCGTCGAGACGGAGGTCCGGCATGGGCACCACGCCCGTGTTCGGCTCAATGGTGCAGAACGGAAAGTTCTCGGCCGCAATACCCGCCTTAGTGAGGGCGTTGAACAGGGTGGACTTGCCGACATTGGGTAGTCCGACGATGCCGCAGTTAAATCCCATGGTAATTCCATCCCGACGCCGTAGCGTCATTAGTACATCAAGTCGTGGCTTTGAAGCCGTTAAGGGTGTTCATGACGCGGGCCAGCTCGCCGGCCATGATGGCCTCGCGATGACGCAGGGCTTCATCTAGCGCCTTGTCCATTAACTCTTGTTCACTTCGGGGTGCTTTGCTCAACACAAAGCCCGATACCAGCGCGCTCTCGCCGGGGTGGCCGATGCCGACGCGCAGGCGGTGAAAGCCGTTCTGGTTGCCGAGCGCGCTGATGCTGTCGCGCAGGCCATTGTGGCCACCATGACCGCCGCCGGTTTTGAGGCGGATTTGGCCCGGGCTGAGATCGAGCTCATCGTGAGCGATGAGAATTTCAGTTGGGGCAATTTTGTAGAATCCGGCGACGGCTGCAACGGCCTGTCCCGAGCGATTCATAAATGTTGTGGGGATGAGCAAACGCACATCTTCGCCCTGATGCGACACACGGGCGATCAGCCCAAAAGACTTACTGTCTGCGGTGAGGCGAGCGCCTAGCTGTTCGGCTAACCGGGTCACAAACCAAGCACCGGCGTTATGCCGTGTGTCAGCATATTGAGCTCCGGGGTTGGCAAGGCCAACGATTAGGCGAATGGCGGTCATGCTCGCAACTCTATCAGGCAGTCATACGATTTGGCAGGAACGAAAAACGGGGCCTGAGCCCCGCTTTTGCGTTTAACCAGCAGTCGGCGCTTAGGCGTCGACTTTGCTGGCGTGCACGTTGGCAACGGGCTGGTCGTGGTCGTGACCGAGCGCGAGCACCGGAATTTCCACGCCGGCTGGCAGAACCAGGTCGGACAGGTGGAGTGTG
>DDPD01000044.1 GCA_002342025.1 Moraxellaceae bacterium UBA2477
TCAACATTGGCTACGCGGTGGTCATAGAACCAGTGCATGGCGGTCATGAAGAACAGTGCATGCACCACAATTTCAAAGACCTGATAGCTGCCACCGAGGTTGAGGTTGGTGAGAATATCTTTGCCGTTGAACTGCTCGGTGCGCCCTGCTCGTCGCATGTACAGCCACTCAATGGCGAACGTCGCAAGGAAGATGGGCGACAGACCAATGAGAATAATCTGTTTCCAATCCACGGGGCCACCAATCCACTGCTCCAATGGCAGCGCAAGGCTGTGCATGAAGGCATCCATCTTAGAACTCCAAAGCGCTGGGTAGGCGCTTCATTTCTCGGTCAAACGCGGCCAGCACGGGCATGCTCATGGGCTTGAGTTGCTGCCAATTGGCCACGTGCTCACGGAAGTTTTGCAGAATGTCACCACGCGCTTCCTGACTCAAATACGGCACGTGATAGCCCACAAACGTAGGCAGCACGGTCATGCCGGTATAGGCCAGCGTGCCTTGCAACACGGGCATTAAAATCTTATCGATATCGCCGTGAATGCCGCCTTCGGCCAGCATGTAGTCGCGACCGCCACAGGTCAACGCGAGCATGGCGTGCTTACCTTTCAGACCACCTTGATCATAGAAACGACGTCCCCCATAAACTCGGCCAGAGACCAGCACACGGTCGAACCAACCTTTCAGGATGGCCGGCACGGAGAACCAATACAGGGGGAAGCTAAAAATAACGAGGTCCGCGTCTTCGAGCTTTTTCAGCTCCGCCTCAATGTCGGGCGCTAAGGTTTGCGCGTCGGCATTGGTGCGTTGCTCCAGCGCGTAATTTAAGTATTCGACATTGCCACGCGTGCCGAAGTCTGCGGCGCTGGCGACCGGGTTCCAATTCATGGCGTATAGGTCAGACACCACGACGGTGTGACCGGCAGCGGTGAAATCGGCCACTGCGGCCGATTTCATGGCAGAGGTAAAAGACTGTGCTTCAGGATGGGCATGGACAATCAGAACATTCATAGCGAACTCACCTAAAAAGATGAGCAGATAGTCCTTCGCCCAGCGCTAAATGACAAGCTCAGGCGTAATAATCTACACCAGAACTTCCTCTGCTGAGGGTGGCCTCTCGTGCTTGGGCCGCACGCTCCTGACGCAATTCAAGCGCTTGTCGATGCTCTATGGCATTGGGCTGAGGCGAAGCGCCACCGCCCTGCTGGCCAGATGAATCTTGTCGCGGCGAGAACCCCGACTGTGATGCAAAGCTGTCGGGGCGTTGGCTCATCAGATTGACTCGCGAATCATCCAATCGCATGCCTTGCTGCTCCATCGCAGCGGCAAGGCGCGGCATAGCGGCCGTGATTAAGTCGCTGGTGGTTTGTTGCAAGGTATTGAATTCCACTTTTGCACTTTGCTCGTTAAGTGAAATGCGCACTTGAATAGGCCCTAAGTCGGAGGGATTCATTTGCAGCGTGGCGGTTTGCGTGCCTTGCTGAGCCAACAGCGCAATGCGCTGTCCAAAAGCATCGGACCAACTCGGGTCGAGCAAGGCATTCGGGGTTATAGTCACTAGGCTGGGTAAGGAGCTAGTAGTTTGTGGGTTCACCAAGGTTAAGCCACTGGCTAGACCGATCGACGTTAGTGCAACCTTGGGTAGTTCAGGACTGCCACTCGTAAAGGCCGAATCGCCACTTAAGGCCAGCAATGCATCTCGCCCCGTGGGGGTGGCCATCTCTTGCTTAGCTTGAGCGTTTAAAAAGCTAGCCGGAAAGCCATTGGCCCATGCTAACTGCGGCGAATTGACTGCCATGGTGTCGGTGCCTGCGTTGGGAACTAAGCTGGCAGGCACTGCAACTGCCGCATGGGTCAGTGAGAATCCTCGATCACGCGGATCAGTAGATACGTTGGTACTGACCAGCACTGCCTGAGCCTGGTCAACGCCTTTTCCTGCTGGTGCTGCACTCGAAGGGGAAATTGAAGACGGTGTATCGACCCGCATTAGGCTGATGGCAGGCGGCAAGGTGACTAGGCTGGGCGTTGCCGCATCAAGCGTTTGTGTTGGCAGCACTTCCGCAGGCAACTCCTCGCTCGCAACCCCATCGGTATGGGCCACATCGTGGTGAGGTAGGCCTTGATTCAAGCCGTGAATGGCACTGGCCAACGCCGTGAGCACGGAAGCATGGGCCAGATCCTCGGACAGCTCGGGGGTTATGGCCGTCGTTGACAGCTCGGGGGCTGCGATCTGCAAAGTCTCTGGCAACAACGCCATGGTATCTGCCACGGGGGCCGAACCGGGTTGTAAGGCCTGGAACAGTTGAGCAAAGACGGATCCGGCTGGCGTTGCCTCGGCTGAGCCTATCGTGCTGGCGGCCAGCGGATTAACAAGGGTTTCAGTTTGCGTGTTTAGGCTAGGCATCATGATGCTGCTCCTTGCTGCCAGTCGTCTTGCTCAGCTTGTTGCCGCCAAGTAAAACGCTGGCCCGATAATTCATCTGCTTGGCGCTGAGCCTGCTGCTCGCGCATGGAAAACTCTTCTGACTCATAGCGAGCCGTGAGTTTGCTCATGCTCTGACTATGCCCGCGGGTTTTCAGCCAGGCTAAGCGCGCCGATACGACGAGTTGTTGAAAGCGAGCGACTTCCGATTGCTGAGACGCAATAGCCGCCATGAGCTTGTTCATAAAATGGCGACGCGCTTGCAACTGCGCTAAATCGACTAGCTGAGACGACACCACGTGCAGGCCACGGGCATATTCCAATTGATAGTCCACGAGCTGGTGCAGCTTATGCTCGGCATCCGCCAGCTGCTGCTGACTGCGGGCATAGGCTTTCAGCATCACATCTTCGGCACGTTGTGCCACGGCCAGGACAGGCCGCATGCGTTGTGATCGTTTCATCATGCTGTTCTCCCTTCATCGCCAAAAAGTGCTATCAGCTCTTCTTTAGCCCGTTCGACAGATACCGCGTCATCGGTGTCTTGTTGCAAAAATTGGGTCATTAGTGGCAATAAACGCACGGCCTCATCCACTCGCGGGTCGCTGCCACGCTGGTAAGCACCAATGGAAATGAGGTCGCGATTTTGTTGATACAACGCCCAAGTTTGACGAAAGCGGCGGATCAACAGCTTGTGATCGCGTTCGGTGATGTCGTTCATGGCCCGACTCACCGATTGCTCAATATCAATGGCGGGAAAATGGCCGGACTCGGCCAAGGCGCGTGACAACACGATGTGGCCATCGAGAATGGCGCGTGCGGAATCCACAATGGGGTCTTGTTGGTCATCGCCCTCGGCAAGCACGGTGTAGAAGGCGGTGATTGATCCCCCACCTGCTGGGCCGTTACCGGCACGCTCCACTAAGGCCGGCAGTCGGGCAAATACACTGGGCGGATACCCCTTAGTTGCGGGCGGTTCGCCCACTGCTAAGGAGATTTCACGCTGGGCCTGAGCAAAACGTGTTAGCGAATCCATAAGCAGAAGCACTTGCTTGCCTTGATCGCGAAAATACTCGGCAATGGCTGTGGCTACCCACGCCGCTCGAAGGCGCATGAGGGGCGAATGGTCGGCTGGCGTGGCCACAACCACCGCGCGCGCCATGCCCTCGGCACCTAAAATATGATCTACAAACTCTTTCACCTCACGGCCACGTTCGCCGATCAGCGCCACCACCACAATGTCAGCTCGGGTAAACCGAGTCATCATGCCTAACAGCACGCTTTTACCCACGCCGCTGCCCGCAAATAAACCCAAGCGCTGCCCTCGCCCAACGCAGAGCAAGCCATTGAGGGCGCTAAGGCCCACATCCAGCGGCTCGCGGATGGGTTGTCGTTGCAAGGGGTTAATGGGCGTGGCGAGTAGCGGCTGATAATGTGTGGTGTTCAGAGGGCCTTTGCCGTCTAGCGGCTGCGAAGAGGCATCAATGACACGCCCCAGCAGGCTAGGCCCAACCGGTACATCCACCACGCGATTGATCGGGAGCACGCGGGCATTGGGTTCGATGCCACCAAGTTCACCGGTGGGCATAAGCTGCAAGCGATCACCGCTAAAGCCCACGACCTCTGTTTCCAGCCAGCCGCCCTGCCGTGTTTCAACCAAACAGCGTGAGCCAATTGCGGCACTACAGCCCTCCGCTTCCAGCAACATACCGACGATTCGGCGCAAGCGACCTTCAACTTGAACGGGGGTCTCTTCACTCAAACGATCGCGGCAGGCATGCAAGTGCGCCGCCCAATCGGGCGCGCTGCGACTGACCGCAGCGTGCAGGCTCATGCGACATCTACCCTAGGGCTGTTATGCCCTTGAATGCGTGTCAGCATGTCTTGCATGCGCGTTTCGACACGGGCATCTATACGCGAAGCACCGCTATCGACCATGCAGCCGCCGCGGGCAATGCTGGCATCTTCGATCATTTTCCAGGTCGAGCCTTCGTTCATCTCGAGGTTAGACGAGAGCAAGTGCGCGTCTTCGGGGTGTAAATGGATACGCACATGCCGCGTACCCGCAGGTAAGGCTTTAATGGCTTGAGAGACCATTTCGTGAATGTCGGCCGGTTGCAACGTCAGCTCGCGATGCAATACCTGCTTAGCAATAACCATGGCCAACAGCACCAACTCTTCTTTCACTTCGTCATTACATTGCGACAAGGGCGCTGCCATTTGTTCAATCAGCTGCTGCAGACGCTCAGCTTGCAGACGCAACTCGCCCCGCGCCGCCATTCGACCTTCGCTCAGGCCTTGCTCCCAGCCAGCCCGTCGGGCTTCATCTCGAGCGTCCGACGACGCTTCGTCAGTTAAATACGCTGAAGACTCCTGGCTTTCGGGCATACACAGCGGCTCTGTGTGCATGGGCGGCATTTGCCAACGCGCCCAGGCTTTCGCGGTGTTATTCATGGGGGTCGCCTTATTCGACGTAGCACTATTCGACATTGCATTATTCGACATAGTCATCGCGGCCGCTCGCTAAGGTGATTTGACCGGCTTCTGCCATGCGTCGAGCAATCGCAACCATTTCTTTCTGCGCGCTTTCCACATCACTCATTTTGACCGGGCCGCGCGTTTCCATATCTTCCCTAAGCATTTCGCCCGCACGCTTAGACATGTTGCGGAAAATCTTTTCTCGCATGGGTTCAATGGCACCCTTCAGGGCCATCGCCAACAGGTCGCTAGAGACTTCACGCAGCAGCACCTGCATGCCTTTGTCATCAAGCCCAATGAGGTTATCGAAGACAAACATGAGGTCTTGAATCTTGGTGGTCAGGCTGCTGTCGGCTTCGTTAAGGGCCGCAATCACTCGCGCCTCCGTCTCCGATCCAACACAGTTCATGATGTCGGCCACGGCTTTCGCGCCATCAATCAGTTTGGATTTGAACGAGCCGGACAACGACAGCTTGTTACGTAGAATGTTTTGCAGTTCGACCAATGCCGCTTGCGGAATTTTTTCCAGCGTCGCGATGCGCAGCACAATATCTCCCTGCAATTCAGGGGCGAGTCGATCCAAAATCATGGCGGCTTGATCTTTCGCCATATGCGCCAAGGTGATGGCAATGATCTGGGGGTGTTCGTCGCGCAGCATGTGCACCACCGTGTCGAAATCTAGCCACCGTAAGGAGTCGATCTCCACCGGCTGGCTATCGCCCAAGACACGATCGGCCAGCGTTCGGCCCTGTTGCTCGCCGAGGGTGCTGACCAAGACCTGGCGCACATAGTCCGGCACGCCCACACCGAGCGGCGTTTGCGCCTGCAAGGCATGTCCAAATTGGGTAATCACCGCCAAGGCTTGGTCGTTGTTGACCTCACGAATCCCTGCCATGGCCATGCCGATTTTTTCCACGGCTTCGGAGCCCACATGCTTCAACACATCCGCTGCCCGCTCCTCGCCCAACATCAGCAGGAGCATGGCGGCCTCATGGCTACCGGGTGCTTGAGCGGTCACGGCAGTTTCAGGCGTCATGAGGAGTCACCCAGGTTTTAACGACTTGTGC
>DDPD01000066.1 GCA_002342025.1 Moraxellaceae bacterium UBA2477
ATTTTGCCGATTGCTGCATTAGCACTGACAGGGCTGTGGATTCTAATCAACGGCTATAGCCAAAACGGCCTATTGGTAGGCATTGTCATTGTCATTGTTTGTGTGCTGCTACCTAAGCGCGTCATCAATGGCATCGCCAAGGATCGCTTAAAGCGTATTGATGATGAGCTCTCCCTCTTCGTGCAAATGCTGCGCATCCTATTTGATGCGGGCCTTGCCGTTGAACAAGCGTTACGCGTCATGGCCAATGAAGCCAAATTAGTCCTGCCAGAATTAGTGAAAGAGCTGGAGCCCGTATTACGGCGTGCTGAGCAAGGTCTGGACTTGGAAAATGAGCTGGGCAGTTCGGCGGCTGCGCTAGATCACGCTAACTTCACGGACGTTACCGTCATCATTCGGCAAATGCTGAAGCAGGGGGGGAGTGCCCGAGCCTCCCTGACAAAATTGATTGAAGTCATGGAAAGCCGGCGACTGACCGATATGCAGGAGAAGGTCAGTAAGTTGACGGCACGTATGACGGTGGTCATGGTGGTTTTCTTTTTCCCCGCACTGGTCATTTTGTTGGCCGGCCCTGGCTTTATTTCTATTGGCGATGCCATGGGTGATATGTGATGACGCGCTTTCAGTCAACTGGACTCTGGACGGGCTTAGGTGTCCTACTGGTACTCGTATCAGGCTGTGCGACATCGAAAGGCACGGTTAGGCAGATCCCGAGTGCAGCTGTGGTGGGTGTCCCTATTGAGTCGAGAGCCACAAGCAGTGTTGATGAAGCTCCAGAAATCATAGCGCCTGTAAAGCTCCAAGAGCCTGCGATTCGAGTCAATTGCCGAGCAACACTGAGCAAAGACGATGAGCTGCTAAAGGCACTGGTGGAGCAGCGCGTTCGCGATGGCAACTATTACGCAGCCCTGGCTCAAATTCAGTCACTGCCCTCTGAAGTCGCTACGGTTGCTGCCCTGCGCGCTGATATCCTGCGCCAGTTACAGTCACCACAGGCCGAGGCTTGGTATGTGGCTTTGCAGGGTAGCTGCTTGGCTGGTCGGGCAGAGCATGGCTTGGGCTTATTAGCGGCTCAACGAAATGATTACACACAGGCGCTCAAGCGACTGATTAGTGCTTCACGTTTACTTCCTGCGGATAGTCGAGTTCGTAACGATTTAGGCTTTTTGTACCTGCATCTCAACATGGATGCCCCCGCCGAATTTGAACTACGGACAGCGTATGAGTTAGCGCCAGAGGACAAGGTGCCTGGGTTTAACTTGGCGTTGCTGGCACTGCTTCGTCAAGATGAAGGCGCATGGGCCTATTGGTCAGACCGCGTCAGCTTGACGACATCTGACCGGGAAGAGCTTTTACACAGCTGTCAGTATTTAATGCGCAAACGGAGCCGCTCACAAAGTTCCGTTTCCTGCCCCATGAGTCCGCGCACGGCATTACCTAATGCAGCTCAAATGCCCGCCATGCCAAAGGGTAAATAATCGTGGATGTTATGCGTACGTGACGATTTGTGGCTGTTTTGCAGCATGTGATCAGTCAACGTGTTACGCGGCGTATGATGTTTAAATCTGATGGGAGAGAAGTAATGCGAAATATAGCGCCGATTAAATGCTTATTAGCTCTGACCCTATTCGCAAGTGCTTCCGCAGCTGTAGCGCAGGAAGAGTTGCCCATGGCAGGCGAGCAAACCAGCCTGTGGCTGAGTATGCAGCGGGAGGGTGAGCAAGCCTCGAGCAATCCGCAGGCAGCCTCTGCTGTTCAGCGGGAGAAGGCGGCTGAGCGCTTTCTCAAAACCTACGATTACGCCATCAAAGAGAGCTTTTATGGTGACGGCTTTGGTGCCGGGAAATAGCCTGAGAATAAACGCATGACACCACAACGCTTATTAATGCGTAAAAACAACCTCATGCTGTCACGACATAGCCAGCAAGGCGCTGTGTTAATTATGACAGCAGGTTTTATGTTGCTGGCGGTGTTGTGCTTGGCGCTCGTGGTGGATACGGGTCGGTTGTATGTTGAAAAACGGAAACTCCAGCGTGTTGCCGATATGGCGGCTATTGAGGCGATGGCGCGAAATGGAGCCTGTAATACGGGTACTGCTCTGACCTTCGCGACGCAAAGCGCTGCGCGTAATGACTTTATCGTGGGCGGCACCAATACACTGACGTTGACCTGTGGACAGGTGAGCACCGTTGCCGGTCTAAGAACGGTAGCGGCCACGCCTTTTGGTGGTGTGGATAATGCGATTCAGGTAGTCGCCGCGCGCCAAGTTTCCGCCAGTATGATCGCAGGAGGCATTTTTGGCGGCAAAATATCGCTGTCGGCCGCCGCCGTTGCTACCAAGGGCGTGCCCTTAGCATCGTTGACGCTGCGCACCACGTTAGCCACAGTTGATTCTACCCGCGGCGCACTGCTGAATTCGGTGATTGGCGGCTTACTCGGTGGATCAGTCAATGTTTCAGCCTTAGGTTGGAATGGGCTGATTGGCACACAACTCAGCCTCTTCGACTTTTTAGATCAACTCAAAGTGAATTTGGGATTATCGGCCGGTGGTTATACCGAAGTTTTGTCGCAAAATCTGACTGTTGGCCAAATTATTGATGCCACCTCCACAGTATTGGGGCGCGATGGCAATACAGCTGCCTCCACGTTAACGGCTTTATCAGCACTTAAAGTAGGGGCGTTGATTAACCCCGTTACGGTCCAGCTAGCTAATATTATCAAGCTACAGACGGCCACCTCCTACGCGGGGGCTGACTTGGGCGTCAATGTATTCGATTTAATTCAGGGCAGTGTGCAATTGGCCAATGGCACGAATGCTTTGGTGGCTGATGTACCTATTACCTTACCTGGCTTTGCGGGCACCAACATCAGCACCCGGGTCATGGAAGCGCCGCAGTTATCCTCGGTTGGCAACCCAGCGTTGGCTAAAGCCGATCCGTTGGGGTTAAATAAAATCTATGTCAGGTCCGCTCAGATCCGATCATTGGTCTCGGTGGATTTACCCGCTGTGTCTGGCTTGAGTTCCGTGGTCACCGCGTTGTCTGCTGCGCTATCACCCGTAACTACGCTGCTCACGAACTCTTTTAGTATTAGTAATTTGGTCACAAATTTACTGTGCACCTTAACCCCACTCAATCCTAATAACTGTGAATCTAAAGAAACATTAATTAAGGTCTTACCTTCTGCCCGTATTGATGTGAATTTAGATGTGGGCGGCGGTGAATCCTATGTCAGTGATTACAGTTGTAGCGGCGCCAATAAAACCTTAACAGCACCCAGTAAAACCTCTGCAGCCTGGTTGCGTATTGGTCAAATGGGCACATCTGCTGCCAACGCCAAGTCCAATGTATTTAATTCTGCGAATGCGCCGGTGGTAGAGCCGGCGCCTATTCTTCAAGTTGGTTACGTAGAGGTTAGGCAGAGATGTTTTATTATATGCTTTAGCAAGGTATATAAAGCTAATGATGGTAATTGGAATGAAACAGATAGAAATAATGCTAAATTCACAGTAAAAATTGGGCTTGGCCTTAAGGTGGACTCCCCAATAGCAGGTGTGAATCAAACATTAACGTTTACCAATCCCCCTGAGGTAGGCGCTGCATTAACGAATTCGGATTATCAAAAAATTACGAGCACCAGTGTTGTGAATAGTCTGATCAACACCTTAGCGAGTATTACCCTGCAGCCTTATTACACCAGCGATTCGGGTTTGTTAGGGGCATTATTTGGTATTGCTACCAGTGCATTTAATGGCCTGAAAACAGCACTACAAAATGCCATTGTGCCACTTTTGTCAGGGCTATTAGATCCGATCCTGGATTTTCTGTTAGATACCCTCGGTGCAAATCTAGCGGAAACGGAAGTAGCGGGGCAGTTGAGTTGTTCAGGTACAGATGGTGTGAGGCTCGTTAAATAATTACAGAATGACCAGAGATCGAGCGGTTAACGTGGGTGGCAGGGCAGGGATTTGGCCAAGTCCGGGTAAATTTAATGGCTTTATTCTTGCCACTGAGCTGTAGTTCGGAATATTCAGCTGGGTTTGCAATACGCATGCGGGCCGGCTAACGGGGCACGATGCATCGGTCACAAAGGAGGCCGTGGTGGATAAACCGGTTGTCCAGCCGCTCAACCACAGCATTTGTCGGTTCATCTCTGCCAATGCTTGCGCGGTGACAGCCGTGTCGTAATTGGGGGTGCTCGCAGGCACGGTAGCGGCCACACGTGCACCTTCGGCGCTAGCCCGGTTCATCGCTTGCAGCAAAATTAACGGGATGGTGTAGCTAACCAGCGCCCAGAAAACACCAAACACCAAGGTAAACACCAAGGCAAACTCAATGACGGCGACGCCCTTCTCGTGCAATTTACGCATCACATATTCTCCAAGCGCAATCGCGATGTCGTACTAAAGGCAGACAGATTAGGCAGGCTAAAACCAATTAAATTAAGGGGCGGGACAATACACGCCACTTTATTGCTGCTGCTGCAGCCCGGGTAGGTCAGGGTCACGACCAGGGTTCGAAAGGTATCGATGGTTTGCACCGTAACAGATGGTACGACGGTATCTGAGCGTCTAAGGCGAGGTGGCAATACACTGAGTTCTTGTGTCAGGCGTGTCTGTGCCAACGTGATGATTGCTGCGTTACTTTGGGTGGGGTCAATTCGCAGCGCATAACGCGCGGTTTCAGCGGTTGCTTGATTCATGACTTGATACAGAAAGAAAGGAAAGGCGTAGCTTAATACCGCCCAAAAGGTCGTGAATAACAGTCCGAAAACGAATGAGAACTCGATCGCTGAAGCGCCTCGTTGTCTCTGCTTAGTGGCCATGGCGTAAGTCAGTATTTTGGACATGATGTTTAACCTTTAGCGTTGTGTCCAATATAGTCCCAGTTTGGTTGTCGTTGTATAGCGGGTTTGTTAAAAAGCGTGGCGCGCACGGCGATAGGCTATCCACAGTAATGCTAAATTAATTGCCGCACCGATGAGCACGACCTTGCCAGTGAGTAGGTACAGCCCGAGTTTTACGTAGAGCAGTAATGACCACGTGATGACTAAGATGGCTCGTTCACCGCTCAGCCAGCCTGTCTTCTTCCCGAGCTGATAAAGCCAGAGTATTGGCAGGATTTGCCAAACTAAATCGTAATCAAATAAGTAAGGACTGATGAGTAATGTCGCCGCGATGAGGGCTGTGCCACGAACGGCAGCTTGCTGGCTCAATCGCCACGTCGCCAGCAGTGTGATTACTGCAAGGGCGGCTATGAGAGCATGTAAGCCATAAGCCCATGCTAATGAGCCTTCAATTTGCCGGACTAAGGCAAACACGGTAGGCATGCGCTCTAGGGGGATGTCTGTTTCTAAATACGTTTTAGCGATCTTGAGCCCGCTTAAAAAGGCGGGCCAAATGGCCGTGCCGAGTGCCATGGTGGCCAAGCCGGCAAAAACTATGCTGCTGATGAAAAATGCCGTGAGTGCCCGCCAGTTTTGAGTCCACAGCATCATCAGCGGAAAGAGCAGCAGCAATTGTGGCTTGATGCAGAGCAGCCCCATCAAAGCACCGGCCAGAGCAGGTTTTTTTTCCAGGTAATAAAGCGATAGCGCAGCAAGACTGACGGTGATTAAGCCGTTCTGGCCTGATGTTATGTTCAGAAATAGTGAGGGAAAGGCAACAGCCAAAATCAGCAGGCCATGACCTCGCGTTAATTTGGAGAAGGCACCCAGGTAAAGTAAAAGGCCCACCACGGAGAACGCAGCGTAAGCGAGGGCATAGTTCATATACGCCAGCGGATAGACCATGAGCAGAAACTGAGGCGGGTAAAACCAGCCGGTATGCGGCATATTTACTGGCGCCACTAACTTTTCAGCGGCGAGCAATGTCGCGGCATCGTAGGCGTCTGTGGGGCTGCCGAATTGAGTTAAATGGGAAGCTGCCCAATAAGTGATGAAGTCAGCGCCTAAGGGATGGCCTTGTGCATTCAGGAGCCCGGTGAAGCTGTCCAGAGTGAAATAGAGCAAAGCGATATGCAGGCCTAGCAAGGCCCAAAGTGTGACGAGTAATGGTGGCGATGCCTCTTTTTCCATCCGTCCTATGTCTCTTGAGCCGTCGATGGCGACACCTTTTTCAGGTGTAGTAGGATGAGTACGGAGAGTGCGACTGAAATAATCAAAAACAGATTTGGTGCCAGTGTTCTGGAGATGGTGAGATCGATAAACGGAAACAACCAAGCCAATAACAGTATTTCTCTTTCCCCTCGTATCCAACCCTGTTGAACCCCCCGCAGGCTCATCAGGATTAGAGGAATAGCCATCCATACCAACTCATAGTCATACATGTAGGGGCTGAAATGTAAGCTAGCGAGTACCAAGGACGATGCACGTAATGCCATGTCTCGGCTGTTTAGCCAGACATAGGCACAGAGCAGGCTCAATACCGTGGCGTAAGCAATATGAACGCTATACGCCAGTGTGGTACTTCCCCCGAGCTGCTTAACAGCCGAAAAAAGACTGATCATTTGACTCCAGCGCAGCTGGCCGGACTCAAGGAACTGCCTAGCCTCGGTCAAACTGCGAAAGAAAGCGGGCCATGACTCGTAGCCAATCAGCCAAGTGCTAACCAAGCAAACCAGCGTTGCAGTGATGGCGGCACTGATAAATGCCTGCCCGTGTCGTCCGCAGATCAGCACCAGAGGGAAGAGCACAGCCATATGAGGCTTAATAGCCAGCAAGCCAATGCACATACCTGCTAGCCAAGGTTTCTTTTCTAAGTACGCAAAAGCCAGCATCCCCAAGCCAGCGGTTAAAAAAGCATTTTGCCCATAGATCAAGTTAACGAGAACGGCAGGGAAGGCTAGGAGAGGAAACAAAATAGTGTGAATAGGTGCCAAGCGGCTCGCGGCAAAGACGTAAAACAACAGCGTTAACAGCATGAATGTGGCAAATGCGTGCTTGTAGTCGAGAATGACCAAGGGCTTTACGACTGCGTGAAAGGTAGGGGGGTAAAACCACGCATATTTTTCAGATTTTGCCCATACGGCTTTTTCAGCGGCATACATTTTTTCTAGATCGTAGGCATCTACGGCCTTACCCGCTTGAGCGAGCTCGGCGGCAGCATAAAACGTAATAAAGTCACGATCGGGCCGGGGGTCTTTGGCCGTTGTGGAGATAAAGCTTTCGTGAATCAAGCTGCCGAGAAAAATGGTGAATATGACGAGAAAAATCCACGAATAGACATTGACGCGTTCAGCGTTGAGCCAGTGATTCCGAGTGTCTGAGAGGGCTTTACTGGTCGCCATCAGTTCCCTGCCTTGATGATTTTGTTGGCGACTCATGATGACAGCGCTCTAGGGCATATGCATGTTGATATCATGTAGTATTTTATACTCGAAAAACAAAAAAACGACAGAGAAAAAATACGAGAACACTGTAGGCTAGAACACCAAAAAACTGAGCAACATAAAAGCCTAAAAAAGAGGCTGTGGAAATTATTGAAATTAAATTGGCTAGATATCCTAAAAAAACAGCAATAATGTATCTTATAAAAACTTGCGAGTCAGGGCTTGCATCTCGGAATGTTATTTTCTTATTTAGAAAAAAACTTGTTATTATTCCAATAATATAGCCTAATATATTTGATAAGATATAATTTAAGCCAAAAAAATACATAGCCGAGTAAATTACGGAAAGACCGATTAGTGAGTTTAGCGCGCCAACTATAATAAAAAATATAGCGCGATGATGATCTGAGGTCATGTTGGTTTTCTTGCGAAAATTACATATTGTGCGCCCAGTGGGAACCACCAGAGATACCTTTCAAAGGGCCTGAATAGCCTTAAGAAAGAAGGAAAGAAAATTTTGTACTCAACATTGATGTCAGTCCATCCTGAGGCTATAAGATTTAACTTCATTTTGGTTGCCGGGATGAGTTCAGCATTAACATCAAACGGGCAATCACTCACTGCACGTCGAGTCAGGAAGTTCAGTGGATTGTGCTCATAGATAGCTAGAGTTCCGCCTAATTTTGTAACGCGTTTAATTTCGCTTAACCAATAGATATGCTCATCATTTGGGATATGGTGGAAGACACAAGCAGAAAAAGAGATATCTTGGCTTTCAGTTCGTAAAGGTATGGAATCGACTATTTGATGAAAATTATCTGGGTTACCAAATCTTTGAATTGCTATATCCATACTACGCAAAGATACGTCAGTAAAGCTAAAATTAGCAGCAGAAAAGTGCTTATAAAAGAACGGTACAGAGTTTCCAATGCCACAGCCAAAGTCGAAAATTTTATTGCAGTCAGATTTTTGTTTTGAAACTTTTGATTTCAAGTCGATAATCTTATACTCAGAGAAATATTCTGGCAATTCGCCAGATATAGAAATATTTTTCTTGTGCATCTGCTGGTACTCATCAGCAAAAGAGTCAAATTCAATTTTTCGCTTTTGTGATGCATTATATTCGGAGCTCATTTATAAGTGTCCATAAATAAAAATCTTTTGTGAAGTTATATTTTTTGAATTCTTAATTATGGCAATTAATTGCCTATATTTTTATTTTTGCAAAGTATTTTTTGGTAAACATGCCAGTCGCCATAAGAGCTAAAGTGCTTGAGAGAGCATGATTTATTATTTAATAGTGAGCTTTCGGCTGGGATATTGCCTCGTACAAAAAAGTAATCATAGTTATCGCCATTATGTTTCTCCCAGTTAAATAATTCTGGACTCCACTCGAGGCCGGGCTTTATAGAGGGTGATGAATTATCTTTGAAGCGTATTGGCTGAGGGGAGAACCAAGCAAAACTGAAATCAACAATACCCTTATGTTCAGCCTGATACCATGAAGCATAATGCGTATAAGTGGCTTGGTTTGACACTGCTAAGCTTGCACGATCATAGATTAGGGCAGCAATTCGCTTTCCTTCTGGTACATTTTGAGTTGCTAGATAAAAGTCGCTGCTTTCGCGAGAAAAATTCAATGTTTTTTTAATATTTTCAATAGCAAATACGAAGGCGAATACGGGAAGTATACAAGGCACTATTAATCTGGTAGGAGCAGATGTTTTGGTCAGAGGTTGCTCATTGCATTTTGGCTTTATAAAAAGAATAATATAAAAAGGGATTATAAATAATGAAAATCTTTCATAAAGAAAAAAAGTTTTAATGGCAAAGTGTGGAATTGTTAGCCAGATAAGAGTTACCACAAGAAATGGCAACCATACTTGTATTCTATTGTTTAACCGACAGCCGAGTAGGAAAGGAGAAAATAGTGCTACTATGCCAATTAAATAAGTTACGGTCTGATTGTACGTATTCCCCCAAGGTAATGATATAAATTGTAGGATTCGATCTAAATTGAGTAACCATAAAAAATCAATATCGTAGGAAAATTGCGCTGTCGTAGCGTTGTTCTTAGCACTAAAAAAGTAAAGTGCTACTATCGGAACTAAAGCAATATAGGGTAACCAGCGTTGTGCTAAACTTTTCAATGAATGACTTTGAGTCAATGCCAGAGTGCTGCCAATTACCATGCACATTAAAAAGACTAGCCCGTGGCAAAAAAACAGAGCGAGACCGCTCAAAAATAAATAAATTAAACTGCGCGGAGTCACTTCTTTTTCAAAATTTATTGCTTTAGCAATAAAAATAACTCCCAATGGCGCAGCCATCAAGAATGTCAAAAATCCCCAATTATAACAAAATCCAAAAAATGAAGATAATAGTAGCCAATCGAGCCTGTTATCTGCCTTGCAACATTGGCGGAGATATATTCCGGAAAATACAAAAGCATAGAATGTAACGCTAAGTAGTACTTTTAGTGCGAATGCTATGGGCATTACAGTTGCTAATAATGCCCAAAGGACATAGCCTAATAGGTATGGAGTAAAATAATTTATATAAAATATGCTTTCCCAGCTCGGGTTATTGCTCAATAAATCCAAAAGTAAAGCTACTTGCCCAGCGTGCTGCGGTATATCGATCATCGGGGGGTGTGGCGATAGCCAAAATACTGCTCCGCTCAGAGTAAATATAAGCCAGAATGAGGCTTTCTGTGTGTCTATACTGACCAACTGTTTTGGCGGGAATGACTGCATAATTTTATTTAGTATTGTCAAAGTGCTTTCTCAATAATAAATCGAGGTCGACGCTTTGTTTCTGAGTAGATCTTTGCTAAATACCCACCGATAATTCCTAAAGATAACATTTGCAGTCCACCTAAAAAATAAATAGGAACCACGATTGAGGCCCAGCCCGGTATAGCTGTATCCGTAAATAGCTTGATAAAAAGCGCCCAGCCCCCTGTAACTATAGCTCCAAGGCTGATTAAGCCACCAAGCCATGTAATCCATTTCAGGGGTGCTGAAGAAAATGATGTGATGCCCTCAAAGGCCAAGGCAAGCATTTTATGTAAAGGATATTTTGTCTCGCCAGCGAATCGTGGCTGCCGTTCGTAATAGGTTTTTGCCGTCTTAAATCCGAGTAAAGGAATTACACCACGGAGAAAAAGATTCACTTCATTAAAGCTTTGTAAAGCTTGTAGTGCCCGCCTTGTCATGAGCCGATAATCAGCATGATCAGGAACAATATCGATATCAAAGTATGACATGAGCTTATAGTAGCGCTGCGCCGTAAAGCGCTTGAAAAAGCTATCTGAAGTTCGTTGTGCCCGGACGCCATAAACAATTTCTGAGCCTTGATTAAACTCAGCGAGCATTTTTGGAATGATTTCAATGTCATCCTGGAGGTCGGCATCCAGACTAATGACAACATCTCCTGGTACTGTCAGAAGGCCTGCGAGCAAGGCATTTTGATGGCCTCGGTTACGCGAAAGCTTTATGCCACTTATTTGAGGGTTTTCGATATTCATGGCTTCAATCAGAGACCAAGTTGCATCTTCAGAGCCATCATCAATAAAGTATATTTTGCTGTCAGTTGATACATAGCCCTGATGCATCAGGCGTTGCAGCAGCAATAACAGCCGTGTTGCAGACTCAGGAAGGACTTCTTCTTCGTTGAAGCATGGAACCACAATGCTTAAGTGCGTCATGTCAGTCCTGTATTGATTATTTTTTATTTCAAGCAGTAAGCCCATCCAAAAGGGCGTGTACAAACTTCAATCGAGTTTCGTTCACATTCATCGTGTCTGTGAAGCGTAGCGTGTCGCCGCCCTCGAGTTTGTAGCGTTTCGGTTCTTTCTGGATAAGCTGTATTAACCGGCGCGGATCGACCGTGGTGTCGTTGCTGAATTCGAGACGGCCACCGGCCGGGCCGGCATCGATCTTCTTGATGCCCAACGTTTGTGCCTTCAGCTTCAGTGCACTCACGGCGAACAGATTCTTCACCGGCTCCGGTAGCAGGCCGAAGCGATCAATCATTTCGACTTGCAGTTCGTCCAGCGCGTCGTCGCTGGCGGCATTACTGATGCGCTTGTAAAGCATCAGGCGGTTGTGCACATCGGGCAGGTAATCCTCGGGAATCAGCGCCGACAGGCGCAGGTTGATGTCAGCGCCGAGCGTGAAGGGCTGGTCCATGTTCGGCGTTTTGCCGCTGCGAATCGCCTTTACCGCGCGATCGAGCATCTCCATATACAGCGTGAAGCCGATACTCTGGATGTTGCCACTCTGGTCTTCGCCAAGCAGTTCGCCCGCGCCACGAATTTCCAAATCTTGTGAGGCCAGCGCAAATCCTGCGCCGAGATCGTCGGCGGCTGCGATGGCATCTAACCGTTTTTGAGCATCACCGCTAAGGGCTTTAGGCGGCGGCGTCAGCAGGTAGGCATAGGCCTGATGATGCGAGCGCCCAACACGGCCACGCAGCTGATGTAGCTGAGCCAGCCCGAGCTTGTCGGCTCTATCCATGATGATGGTGTTGGCGCTGGGCACGTCAATGCCGGTTTCGATGATGGTCGAGCACACCAGAATATTGTGCTGCTTGTGATAGAACTGCTGCATGACTTGTTCCAGCTCGCGTTCGCGCATCTGCCCATGCGCGATACCCACGCGGGCCTCCGGCACCAGCGTCATCAGTTCCTGCGCGCACTTCTCGATGCTGTCGACCTCGTTGTGCAGGTAGTAGACCTGACCGCCGCGCAGCAGTTCGCGCAGGATGGCCTCTTTGATCACGGCTGGATGCGTTTCGCGCACGAAGGTCTTCACCGCGAGGCGGCGTGCCGGCGGTGTGGCGATGATGGACAGGTCGCGCATGCCGGCGAAGGCCATGTTCAGCGTGCGCGGAATTGGCGTGGCAGTCAGCGTCAGCATGTCGACTTCGGCGCGGCGTTGCTTTAGCGCCTCTTTGTGACGCACGCCGAAGCGGTGTTCTTCATCCACGATGATGAGCCCGAGCTGCTTGAACTGCAGCTCCTCGCTGAGCAGCTTGTGCGTGCCAATAAGAATGTCGATGCGCCCATCGGCGGCGGCGTCCATGGCTGCTTTTTGTTCCTTGGCAGTTTTGAAGCGTGACAACACTTCAATGCGCACCGGCCAATCGGCAAAACGGTCGCAGAAGTTCTCATAGTGCTGCTGGGCGAGCAGGGTGGTTGGCACCAACACGGCGACCTGCTTGCCATCCTGCACAGCCACAAAGGCGGCGCGCATGGCGACCTCGGTCTTGCCGAAGCCCACATCGCCACAAACGAGACGATCCATGGGGCGCGGCGAGCGCATATCGGCGATGGTGGCGAGGATGGCATTGGCCTGGTCGGCGGTTTCCTCGAACGGGAAGCCGGCGCTGAACAGGGCGTACTCGCCTTCATCAAACGGAAAGCCGTAGCCTTTGCGTGCGGCGCGACGCGCATAAAGATTCAGCAGTTCTGCAGCGGTGTCATGCACTTGCTCAGCGGCCTTGCGGCGAGCCTTCTGCCATTGCTCCGTACCTAAACGATGCAGTGGCGCCATGGCGTCATCAGCACCCGCGAAGCGCGAGATCAGCTCTAAGCGTGCCACGGGCACATACAACTTAGCTTTGTCGGCGTATTCCAGTAGTAAGAATTCTTGGGTCTGTCCGTCCATATCCAGCGTGGTTAGGCCTTGGTAGCGGCCCACGCCGTGCTCAAGGTGTACCACCGGTGCGCCCGGCTGTAGCTCACTGAGGCTGCGGATGGCCAGTTCGTCTTGGCCGTCGGCCGATGTTGCCTTACGACGCCGACGTTGTTGTACACGCTGACCAAAGAGCTGCGACTCGGCGACTAAAGCAAAGCCATGGCTCCCCGAGTCACCCAGCAGGCCTTGCTCCAACGGCGCAATGGTGATGCACAGCGGCGCTGGGCTGGCGAGGAAGGCTTGCCAGCTATTTACGGGGGTCGGTTTTAACTCCCAGCGGTTAAGCAAATCACT
Organism: Moraxellaceae bacterium UBA2477; assembly: GCA_002342025.1. GTDB lineage: Bacteria > Pseudomonadota > Gammaproteobacteria > Pseudomonadales > Moraxellaceae > Perlucidibaca. The sequence continues at coordinate 13,325 of DDPD01000066.1, forward strand.
GAGGCTTTCACGACGGCCAGCACTTTCTGCGCAAATCAGCACACGGCGCTGGCCTTGCTGTTCCGCAACAAAATGAGCTAAAGCCTGTATTGGCCGTTCGGCCTTGGCTTCAATGGGCAGCGCAGGTGCCAGAGTAAATGGCAAATTCAGGACGCCAGCGCGGGGCTCTACGGGTTCCGCTTGCAAGGTAATGCGCGGAAATTGGTTGACCTCGCCGAACCATTCGTTTTCGCGTAGGAACAGTCGTTCAGGCGCGAGTAATGGGCGCGTACTGTCGCCACGGTACTGCTCGAAGCGGTCATTCACTTCACCGCGAAAGGTGGCGAGCTGCGCCGGTGCCAGCGCTTCCATCAGCATCAGGCTGTTGGCGGGCAGGTAGTCGAAGAGCGTGCCGGTCTGCTCGAAGAACAGCGGCAGATAGTACTCAATGCCATTGCCCGCAATACCGCTGACCACATCTTGGTAGATCGAGCAGCGTTTCGGGTCGCCGCTGAAGCTGTCGGCCCACTGATCGCGGAAGCGGCGGATACCGGCCTTATCCAGCGGAAACTCGTGGGCGGGCATCAAGGTCAGTTCGGTGATGGCTTCTACGGTGCGCTGCGTTTCCACATCGAATAGGCGCAGGGTGTCGATCTCATCATCAAAGAGCTCGATGCGCACCGGGTGTTCAGCACCCATGGGGTACAGATCCACAAGACTGCCGCGCACGGCAAATTCGCCATGCTCGTAGACCGTGTCTACAGTGCGATAGCCTGCTGCTTGTAACTGTGCCCGAGTATCTTCCAATGTCAGCTTTTGACCACGCTTCAGACTGACAGCCTGGCCAAGCAGCCAATTGCGTGGCGGGAGTCGGTGTGCACAGGTGCTGACCGGCACCACGAGGATGCCGCGTGTGGCGGAGGGCAGCCGCGAAAGGACCTGTAGGCGCGTTGAAATAATATCTTGATGCGGCGAGAACTGGTCGTAGGGCAGGGTTTCCCAATCGGGGAAATGCCAGATCGGCAAAGAAGTGTCATCGCCCAGAAAGAAGCGTAGCTCCTCTTCCAGACGGGCGCCGGTTTGCGTGCTGGCGGTAATCATCACAACCAAGCCGTTGTGCTGCTGCACGGTCTGAGCCAGCGTGAGCGCGAGCGCAGCCCCCGTGAGCTGGCCCCATTGCCGACGATCATCGGCACGCTGAGGTAGGTCAAGGGCAGGCAGAGCAAGGGCGGTATTCAATGACGACATCGGGCAGTTCCGGCTATGCAGCATCAGCGATGAAATGACAAAAGGCCGCAACGGCGACCAGCTCCGAGTGTAGCGCAAGCACAGGCAGGGTGGCACTGCGACAGCGTGCGCGACTGAGTGGCTGTTGATAGGTGCGACAATATGTCGCAGGAGGGATTGTCTTAGGCTGCATATAATCTAAAGCATGTTTTCAGCGGCCGGACCCCATAATAATCATGACGCACGCACTTACTTTAACGCCCCTTGCCGTAGCTGTTTCAACCGTAGCGCTAACAATGTCGGGGGCGGCGTGGGGCATGCACGAGACTGTCGTTGAGGTTTCTGTACCGCTGGAGCAGCAGTCGGCTTTTTCAGTCACACCGGCTCAGGCCTTAAGTGAGTTACAGCGAACCGCAGGCGGGGTTACGGTGGTGGATGCTCAGCATTACCTCACCGGTCGCGCAGGGACGATGGAAGACACGCTAAAACTCGCCACGGGTGTGTTCATTCAGTCACGATTCGGCGCTGATGAGGCCCGCGTATCTATTCGTGGCTCAGGTTTGCAACGAACCTTCCATGGACGCGGTTTGATGCTCTTGCAAGATGGCGTTCCGCTGAATCTCGGCGATGGTGGCTTTGATATGCAGGCCATTGAGCCGCAGGCGACCCGCTACATTGAGGTTGAGCGTGGTGCGAATGCCTTACGTTATGGCAGTAGCACCTTAGGTGGGGCCATTAATTATGTATCGCAAACAGGCCGTACCGCACCGCCGCTGGTGTTACGCGCCGAGGCCGGCAGCTTTAACTATCAGCGCTATCAGGCCTCGGTGGCAGGGCAGCAGGGTTTTGTAGACGGCTATGCGTCTTTCAACTTTACCGAGCAAGAAGGCTTCCGTGATCATGCGCGCCAACGCAACCAACGCTTGGTTGGAAATGTGGGCTGGCAGCTCGCGCCCCACATTGAATCGCGCTTTTATGTCACGGCCGTCGATACGGTTTCAGAATTGCCAGGTAACTTGACCTATGCCCAGCTGAAAGCGAAGCCACGTCAGGCTGATGCGGGCAGTGTTAATCGGGATGCAAAACGTGACTTTGCCCTCTACCGTTTGGCCAATCGCACGGCGATAACCCATGACGACAATAGCCAAACTGAAGTCACGAGTTATGCCGCAAAGAAATACTTATTTCACCCATTGGGCTTTGCGCGCCTCGAGCAAGAAAATAGAGATCTTGGGCTGGGCTTGAGGCATAGCCGAAATACCCAGTGGCTGGGCATGACACAGTCTCATGTGCTGGGAGCTAACTGGCGCCGAGGCTTAACGATGGATGAGCAGTGCACATACGGTGCTGCTCCGGCCACAACTCATCCGTGCACAACGAAAACGAAGTCCAACAAACTCACCGCGAATAACCTTGAGCTGTATGGCGAGTCGCGCTGGGCATTAACACCCGCCACGACAGTTTCTCTCGGCGGCCAATGGACCGATGCTCAGCGCAAAGTGGCCCCTGGTGATGTCCCGCTAGGGCCGTTCTATGATCAAGACTACCGACGTTTCTCACCCAAATTGGGCGTACTACATCATCTCACGTCATCACTGGATGTGTATGCCAATGTCAGTGCTAGTTATGAGCCGCCCAGCTTTTCAGAAACCACGGCAGGTGCCACCTTCAATCAAGCGCAGCGTGCCAGAACTTATGAGTTAGGGGCCCGCGCCGCTACTTTTTTTAAGGGCGCTCAGCTCAGCTACGATGTCAGCGTCTATCGTGCACAACTTCGCAACGAATTGTTGGCACTGACGCAAAATGGCATGCAAACCCTGACCGTGAATGCGGATCAAACAATACACCAAGGCGTTGAAGCAGGGCTGTTGGCTGAAGCGGAACAATGGCGTGGTCAGGCCAGTTACCTCTATAACGATTTTAAGTTCCAACGTGATGTGCAATTTGGCAACAATCGCATCGCAGGCTTGCCGGACCAAGTGCTTTCAGCCGAGTTTGCGTTACGACTGCCAAAGCAAATGTGGTTAGGTCCTACCTTGCGCGCCGCCTCGCGAGCGTGGGTTGACCATGCCAATACCTTAGCGGCTCCCGGCTACAGCGTGTTTGGCGTCAAATTAAATCAGACGCTTTCACCCGGACTCTCTTGGTTTGTTGAGGGCCGCAACCTCGGTGATAAGCGCTTTGCCGCCACCACTGGCGTGATGCGCAACGCCGGTGGTAATGATCAGGCTCAATTCGCCCCTGGCGAAGGTCGCGCCGTCTATGTTGGCGCAAGTAAGGCCTTTTAATCATGCGTGAGCGGTTAATGCGTTGGCATCGTAGGTTAGCGATTTTGGCCGTGATTCCTTTACTGGCGTGGTCGCTGACCGGTTTGCTGCATCCATTGATGTCTCGTTAGCAGCCCTCGGCGGTGGCCATGAAGCCTCCGATGAATCTTGTACTATCACCGGTAGATAGGCCTTGGAGCGACTTGCCAGCTCCGGCTACCACTCTGCCTGCTGGTTTGCAGTTACGTGAATTACGGGCGCTCACGTGGCAGCAACGTCCCTACTGGATGGTGCAAACAGCCTCGGGTGAAAGGCATTACTACGATGCTCAAAGCGGTGCGTCTGTCGACATTGAGCCAGCTATTATCCTAGCCCTGGCCCGTCACTATACGGGTGTAAACTCCCCAATTTTAAGCGTTCGTGAAATCACTGCCTTTGATGATGAATACGCATTTGTGAACCGATACCTACCGGTTTGGCGAGTGGCGTTTGATCAGCCAGATGGCTTAGTTGCCTTTATTGAGCCACGCAGCTTTCAGCTCACAGGCCTTACCGATACGTGGAAAACACGCTTTAGCTTTCTGTTTTCCAACTTACATAGTTGGAAGTGGTGGCCCCACGAACCTAGCCGTGATGTAGCCATGGTGAGCTTTTTGTCTGCAGCCATATTGCTGATTTTGAGTGGGCTTTTGCGCGCTAGGGCAATGAAAGTAAGGCCGGTAATCACGAAAACCACGCGTTGGCATCGTCGCATCGGTTGGTGTGTGGCGGCAGCAGCTTTGGCATGGACTAGCAGTGGCATCTTTCACCTCTTAGCCATTAACAAGGGCCGTCCAGCATTCGCCACCTACCCGCTAACGCATACGTTCAATAGCGATGAGCTGATTCATCGCGCGCCTTTAATTAATAACGAGTTAGCGCGCTTACAGATTGTGGCAACTTCGGCTGGACCACTCTGGCGTGAATGGGGTGTGCATTCAAACGCCCACGTGCAAATAGCTAATCATGAGCATCATTCAGGAGCAAAAAGTCCACCCCATCTACTCGAAACCTATGCTTCCGCACGAACCGGGGAGGCTGTCCAGCCGTCAGCGTATGTGCGAGAACTCACGACTTCAGTGAGCCAGCAAAGCAAGTGGCTCAAAACGGAAGTCATAACCCAGTTCACATCGGAGTATGGCTTTGATACGGACCCAGTTTC
>DDPD01000067.1 GCA_002342025.1 Moraxellaceae bacterium UBA2477
ATGCACTCGACGGGCGCGTCAGCGTTCTTCGTGGTGGTTTATCTGCACATGTTCCGTGGCTTGCTCTACGGATCGTACAAAAAGCCACGCGAGCTGGTGTGGTTGTTCGGTATGGCCATCTACTTGGCGCTGATGGCTGAAGGCTTCTTTGGCTACCTGCTGCCTTGGGGCAACATGTCGTATTGGGGTGCTCAGGTTATTCTGAACTTGGCTGGCGCTGTACCTGTTGTGGGTGAAGAGCTGGTGACTTGGGTGCGTGGCGATTACCTGATTTCGGGTATTACGCTGAACCGCTTCTTCGCGCTGCACGTAGTCGCGATTCCGTTGGTGCTAGTAGCGCTGGTGTTTATGCACTTGGTCGCTCTGCATCACGTGGGTTCCAACAACCCTGACGGCGTTGACATCAAGAAAGTGAAAGATGAAAACGGCATCCCGTTGGATGGCGTGCCGTTCCACCCGTACTACACCGTTCATGATCTGGTGGGTATTGTGGTGTTCTTGGCAGCGTTTAGCGCGGTCTTGTTCTTCTTCCCAGACGGTGGCGGCTACTTCCTGGAGCGTCCGAACTTTGAGCCGGCGAACCCCCTGAAAACGCCCGAGCACATTGCACCTGTTTGGTACTACACGCCTTACTACGCGATTTTGCGTGCGGTGCCGTCGAAGCTTGGTGGTGTGATTGCCATGGGCGCTGCCATTGCTATCCTGTTTGTGCTGCCTTGGCTGGATAAGAGCCCAGTCAAGTCCATGCGCTACAAGGGTACGCAGAGCAAGATCTGGTTGGGCTTGTTCGTGGTCAGCTTTATCGGTCTGGGTTACCTGGGTGCGGTACCTGCTGATCCCATCAAAACAGTGATCTCGCAGATTCTGACGATCATTTACTTCTTGTTCTTCTTACTCATGCCGTTCTATACCTCGATGGAGACGGTCAAAGCCGTACCTGACCGTGTCACAGGGGGAGCACACTGATGAAAAAGCTGATTCTTGCCCTTTGTCTGGTTTTCGCTCCCTCCTGGGTTCTGGCAGGTGCTGGCGGTGGTTGTGGAGAGTTGCCTGTGTGCGATAAAGCACCGGTTGACTTGCGCAACAAAGAGTCACTGCAGCACGGTGCTCAGCTTTATTTGAGCTACTGCTCGGGCTGCCACAGCGCCAAGTATCTTCGTTATGAGCGTATGGCTCAGGACTTGGATATTGAGCCTAAGCTGGTTGAGAAGTACATGATGTTTGCGGCGGATAAAATCGGTGACCCGATTGACCCCAAAGTAAATCAAAAGGATCAGGCGAAGTGGTTTGGTAATGCTCCACCCGACCTGTCCTTGGAGACACGTTTCCGTTCACCCGATTGGGTTTACACCTACCTGTTGAACTTCTATCCCGATGACAAGCGTCCCTGGGGTGTGAACAACCGCGTATTTAAGGACGTGGGTATGCCACACGTTTTGGATCCGCTGGAGCAGCAGTTAGGCCCAGAAGAGTTTGAAGCGGCTGTGGGCGACCTGGTCAATTTCATGACTTACATGGCTGAGCCTAGCCGTGTGACGCGTGAAAACATGGGTGTGTGGGTGCTGCTGTTCTTGGCGCTGCTGATGGTGCCAGTGTACTTACTCAATAAAGAGTTTTGGAAAGACGTCAAATAAGCTAGCCGGCTGCACGTGCCGTGCAGTCGGCTTTTGACAAAGGGGGACGTCTATACGGGCGTCGCCCTTTTGTCTTTTTTGTTGTTAGGAGGGTTTCATCATGGCAACCGCTGCGCGTCGCGCCTCAATGACGTTTTATTCGGATGCTGCCGATCACTACAGTCACCGTGTCCGTATTGTTTTAGCGGAAAAAGGTGTTTCTGTTGATGTCATCAATGTGCGAGACAATAATCGCCCTGCGGACTTAGCAGATTTGAATCCGTACAACCAGCTTCCCGTTCTCGTGGATCGTGAGCTCTCGTTGTACGAAACCAAGATCATGATGGAATACCTCGACGAGCGTTTTCCGCACCCGCCTTTATTGCCGGTTTATCCTGTGGCGCGTGCTCAGGCTCGACTGCTGGCCTATCGTATCGAGCGCGACTGGTGCGCCTTGGTGGATGCAGCCTTGACAAGTAAGGGCAAGGAGCTGGTTATTCAGAAGGCTCGTAAAGATTTGCGTGACAGCCTGATTACCATCGCGCCGATTTTCCAAGAAAAAGCGTTCTTTATGAGCGATGAGTTCTCATTGCTGGATTGCATGTTGGCGCCCATCTTGTGGCGTTTGCCGATTCTTGGCATTGAACTTCCCGAAAAAGCCTGTGCCCCGATGTTGCGTTACATGGATCGTATCTTCCGTCGTGATGGCTTCTTGGCTAGCTTGACGGATGTCGAGCGAGACATGCGTCGCGGAGGCTAAGCGATGTCGTTGAAGGGTACGCGTCCCTACTTGGTGCGGGCATTGAATGAATGGATTTTAGATCAAGGCTGGACGCCGTATTTATTGGTCAATGCCCAGTGGCCGCAAGTTCAGGTGCCTGAGGCATTTGTTGAAGACGGCAGGATCGTGTTGAACATCAATCCGTCTGCGGTTCGTGAGCTGCAGCTGAACAATCATGAAGTGACTTTTTCAGCACGCTTCGCGGGCTCGCCTCAGTGGGTGCAAGTACCCATCGGTGCGGTCTTGGGGATTTATGCGCGGGAAAATGGCGAAGGCTTATTCTTTGATGAAGATGAGTACACGCCAGATTCGGCGCCAGCCGCTGAAGTGAAGGCGGCTGAGTTACCTAAAAAGGAAACTAAGCCGCGCCCCAGTCTGCGCGTTGTGAAATAGATTAGCTGGCGGCTGACTCAGGCAAAATATCCATAATCTTCACAATGCGTGTCACGCCATCCAGTGCTTGTAAGCGAACGATGGCGCGGTCTGTCTCGCGCTGAGTCAATTTGCCCATTAAATACAGCGTGCCATTTACAGCAGTAACTGTGGCCTGGCTGCTGCGCAAACCATCCGCTGAAAGTAGGCTGAAATTGGCTTTGCGTTCTAATAGGTCATCATTCAAACGCTCGCTAAGCGTGCGATTCACGCCAATGCTTAATTCGTTGTGAACCACTTTGACGTCGGTATACCGTTTTGCCACAGAGCCGATTTGCGCTTTGAGATCTGCATTTGGCACTTCACCGACTATTAAAATGGATTGGTAGAAGCTGATCACTTCAATGCGGGCATCCTTAGCCGCTGGAACCATCTTGTAGATGTCTACACGAACTGACTGCGCAAGCGTGAAATCGTTGATGCGTGAAGATGTGGTGCGCGTGCCAGGGTCAGCGACACTGGGGCCTACGCCTACTTTAGCGAGAGTGGTGCAGCCAGCTAATACAGATGTAGCTAATGCAAAGGCTGTAAGCGTTCTGGTGCGTTTAAAATTAAGCAAGATCGGGATCTCCGAAAAGTGAGGTGTCGATTAAGGCGCAACAGCAGTGCAATGTAAACAATTGTGCTTCATGAACCCGATAAGCGCGATGTTCGGGTATCTGAATAAGCGCATCTTTTACAGTGAGTAATCGAGCAACCTCTCCTCCGCTGGCGCCAGTAATAGCAATCACAGGGCAGCCACGTTCATGGGCTGCTTGTACGACCGACACAATATTGGCGGCAGTGGCTGTTGCTGAAAGCACCACTAGAACATCTCCCGGTTGCGCGAATGCTAGAAACGGCCGCGAAAAAGACTCAGTTAAACGATTATCTTGGGCGAGCGCGCTCAGCGTAACGCTGTCTGGTGCGAGGACAAAGGCGGGCAGGGCTGGTCGCTCATGTTCAAAGCGATTAAGCATCTTGCTGACAAAAGACTGGGCATTGGCGCCTGAAGCGCCATTTCCACAGCAGATGATCTTGTGTTCATGAATTAGTGCATCGACCATGATCGTGGCGGCTTGCGATATAGCCTCGGCTTGTTCTTCGGCAAGGCGAGCTAACATATTCATGCTGTCATGACACATTTGCGTGATTTGAGCGTGCATCTAGGGTCTCTAAAAAGCGTTAAAAGCAGCTTGAATCCACTGGTGCTGCCATGTGGGTGGTTGTCCCTCAAAGAGCATGGCATCAAAACGTAGATGGTATCGCTGCCAGTGAGGCTCTTTGCATAAAAAATAGCGTGCAGCCGCAATAATACGTTGTTGTTTCTGGGCGGTTATTGAAGCTGCTGCGCCACCAAATCCACAACAACTTCGCCAGCGAACTTCTGTAAAAATTAGGCAGTGATTATGCAAGGTTATCAAGTCGATTTCGCCACGGCGACAGTAAACATTACGAGCGACTAATCTGTGCCCATGCTGCTTTAATATCGAAAGTGCGGCTTCTTCAGCGAACTGACCTGCTCGCTGGCTGGGTGAGTTTGCCTGTAAGGAGGGTCTGGTACGATTCATGTCGCATTATCCATGATGGCCTTTGTGGGTTGTAGTCTAGGGTGCTGGAGTTCGCTAGTTTGTCTTGGTGATGGGTGCAGATGCCGGGATAATGCTGCGATCATCAATGGAGGCCCGAGAGCATGACTGTGACGATTAAGCCGGGCTGCTTGTATGTGGTGGCAACCCCTATTGGCGATGTAGGCGACATGAGTGTTCGTGGGCGTGCTGTATTGGCCGCAGTCGATCAGGTCGCGGCTGAAGATACGCGGACTTCAGCGAAACTTTTCGATCAATTGGATTTGCGCACGCCGCTCACCGCTGTTCATGACCATAACGAGGCGCATCGAGTGCCGGGGCTGATTGCCAAGCTGCAAGCCGGAGAGTCGTTGGCATTAATTTCAGATGCGGGTACGCCCTTAATCAGCGACCCCGGATATCGCCTCATCGCCGCTGCGCATGATGCGGGCATTCGCGTGGCTCCTGTTCCTGGTCCTTGTGCGGCGATTGCCGCATTAAGCGTAGCTGGATTGGCATCTGACCGATTTCATTTTGAAGGGTTTTTACCTAGTCGTCAGGGGCCGCGAGTCGCGCGTCTGAGTTTATTGGCTGAGGCGACACCCACTCTGATTTTGTATGAGGCGCCGCATCGCATTGTGGAGACCTTGGAGGACTTAGTCGCTACATTTGGCGCGGATCGTTTGGCAACGCTGGCGCGAGAAATTACCAAAACCTTTGAGACGATTAAGCGTGCGACCCTAGGTGAGCTATTGGCTTGGGTGATGGCAGACAGTAATCAGCAGCGCGGCGAGATTGTTTTGGTGGTAGCCGGTGCGCCGGAGCGTGATGCTGAGGACACGCGACCACTCTCTGCGGAGACTATTCTGCGAGTGTTAGTGCGTGAGCTTCCTGTGAAGCAGGCTGCAGGCTTGGCAGCCGAACTGATGGGACTGAAGCGCAATGGGCTTTACGATATGGCGCTTAAGTTAAAGCAGGAAAGCGATTCGCCTTGAGTTAAGGGGGCTTGAGCCTTAAGCTGCGCGCCGGAGTCGGCTGGATGATCGCTGCCCTGCTTGCAGGGGGGAGGAAAGTCCGGGCTTCATAGGGCAAAGTGCCAGGTAACGCCTGGGCGGCGTGAGCCGACGGAAAGTGCAACAGAGAGCAGACCGCCGAACGCCTCCATATCGCTAATAGCGGAATGGAGGGCGTGGTAAGGGTGAAACGGTGCGGTAAGAGCGCACCACGAGTCTGGTAACAGACCGGTACGGCAAACCCCACTTGAAGCAAGACCAAATAGGTGTCCATACGTGCGGCCCGCGCGGGACACGGGTAGGTTGCTTGAGCCCATTGGCGACGATGGGCCTAGAGGAATGATCATCCACGACAGAACCCGGCTTACAGGCCGACTCCGACCTATTCTCTTTGCGTGTAAGGTTTGTACGACCAATTCACTTATAGCAAAAAATTCTAGCGCTTCTGGCAACCTAAAATCTTCTGCAAGATAGTTTCGTAAGTTGTTGATTTTAATGGCCTACGACTCCTTGGTCTATTTGATTTGAATTGCGTAAGTTATTGATTTTAATAATATAATTGTTGCTTATAACCGACCCCCTTTCGTGTTGACGGATAAGGGGGCGCTCTCTATATTTGCCTGCAGAGTGGGGAAAAGTGTGGGTTTGTGGTTTTTATTTTAAATAATCGCCCGCTCTAGGAAGAAAAACGCATGTTTCGTGGCTATGACGAACTGACGATGGACGCTAAGGGGCGTATCGGCTTGCCGACGCGTTATCACGACCGCGTCATGACCGATAGTCAGGGAAAGTTCGTTCTTACGGTGGACATCCGTGAATCTTGCCTAGTGCTTTACCCGCTTACCGAATGGGAACAGATTGAGTTGCGCTTCAACGCCTTGCCTACATCCAGCGTGGCGATGACTCAGTTAAAGCGCCGTATTTTGGGCTATGCCACTGAAGTAACACTGGATAGTGCTGGTCGATTCTTAGTGAGCCCTGAGCTGCGTCAGTTCGCGCACTTAGATAAAGCGGTCGTTGTCGCTGGTCAGGGTAAGAAGTGTGAAATTTGGCACAAGCCCGCTTGGGATGCTCTGCAGGCTGAACTGCTGAATGCGGATTTCTCTGCTGCTGAATTGGCGCAAGCCATCGATACCCTGGCGCTCTGACCATGACTGACTTTCAGCATCTCACCGTACTGTGTGATGAAACCGTGGATGCGGTGCTGACGCAGACCTCTGGCTGCTATATCGATGCCACGTTCGGCCGTGGTGGTCATACACGCAAGTTGTTGGCGGCATTGAGTCCAACGGCTCGTGTCATTGCGTTTGATAAGGACCCTAAGGCGATTGAGACGGGGGAGGCGCTGGCTAAGGCTGATCCTCGTTTCAGTATCGTTCATGATTCTTTTGCCAGTATGAAATCGCATGTGGCTGATCTTGGCTTACTGGGGCAGGTCACTGGCGTTTTAGCTGACTTGGGCGTGTCTTCCCCACAGATTGATGACGCTGAGCGTGGCTTCAGCTTTATGAATGATGGCCCGCTGGATATGCGTATGGATACCACGCGCGGTCAGAGTGCAGCTGATTGGCTGGCGACGGTGAGTGAGGCCGACTTGGCTGATGTGCTGAAGACCTATGGTGAAGAGCGTTTTGCCAAGCGTATTGCGCGTGCGATTGTGACGGCGCGCGGCCAGGCACCAATTACTCGCACCAAGCAATTGGCGGACATTGTTGCGGTCGCTCACCCAGCGTGGGAAAAGCATAAGAATCCAGCAACGCGCAGCTTTCAGGCTATACGTATTGCGGTTAATCGTGAGCTCGGCGATTTAGAGGATTTTCTCGAGCAAAGCTTGGAGGTTTTGGCTCCCGGCGGGCGTTTAGCGGTCATTAGCTTTCATTCTTTAGAAGATCGCATGGTTAAGCAATTCATTAACCGTGAGGTCAAGGGCGATGACTTTCCGCCGGGCTTGCCAGTGACCTGGCAGCAAATGAAGCCTGGCCTTAAAAAGATCGGTAAAGCCATTGAGCCAAGCCCGAGTGAAGTGGCCATGAACCCGCGTGCGCGCAGCGCGCATTTGCGCGTGGCTGAGCGCTTGCAGGTGTTCTCATGATGTGGTCCACGCGCTTAAGTGCGATGGCTCGCATGATTGTGCAGCCTGAGATGCGTCAAGTTGCCGCCATTTTGATGGCACTGATTGCGGCTTCACTGGGCGTTGCCTATAGCGTTCACAAGTCCCGCGTCTATCTCAATCAATTGCAAATTTTGCAGGTAGAGCGAGATCACCTGGAAGTGGAATGGGGTCAGCTTTTACTGGAGCAGCAAGCTTGGGGCGCTTATGGCCGTATTGGTAAGGTCGCTACCGATGAATTAGGCATGCGTACCCCTGCGCCCCATGAAGTCATGATGGTGCGGCCATGACACAAATTCCTCCTAAGAAAAACACCACGGGCGGCACTGCATTGCAGTTCCGCCATCGTCATTTTTTTCTGGGCGGCGCCTTACTGTTTTTGTTTGCGGGCTTGGTTGCGCGTGCTGTGTATTTAACCGTGGTGGACAGTGAGTTTTTGCGTAAGCAGGGCGATGCGCGATCCCTACGTATTGAGCCTGTTATGGCCATGCGCGGCATGATTTTGGATCGTAATGGTGCTCCGTTGGCGGTTAGTACTCCGGTCGTATCCATTTGGATTAATCCACGCCAAGCCGTGGCGGCGAACACGCCGATTGCGCTTCTGGAACGCGAGCTAGCATTACCCGCGGGTTCGTTAGTCGCCCGCGTTAAGCGCAATGCACGCAAAGGCTTTATGTATGCCAAGCGACACCTGTCTCCTGCCGCAGCAGAAGCGATATTGGCCAAGGATATGCCGGGGGTGTATGGCATGACCGAGTACCGCCGTTTCTATCCTGAGGCTGATGTGACGGCGCACATGATTGGTTTTACTGACCTAGATGATCAGGGCAAAGAAGGTCTTGAGATGTCGCTAAACCATCTGCTTGCAGGACAGATGGGTGCTAAGCGTGTTGTAAAAGACCTTAAGGGTCATCGTGTGCAGGATGTTGCACTGATTAAAGCGGCGCATCCAGGCAAAAATATTACCTTAAGCTTTGATACACGCGTTCAATACGCCGCCTATCGCGAACTGGCTCGAGGTGTCGCAGAACACAATGCCTCGGCCGGTGCATTGGTATCCCTGGATGTGGATACGGGCGAAGTATTGGCGATGGCGAATATGCCCTCCTACAACCCCAATAACCGTAAGCAATTGACTGTTAATGCCTTGCGTAATCGCGCGGTTACCGATCAGTTCGAGCCGGGCTCAACACTCAAGCCTTTTACAGTGGTGGCCGCGCTAGAGAGTGGCAAGTATTCAACGCATAGCCATTTCAATACCCATCCCGGCACCTACAAGGTGCTGAATAAGCTGATTCGGGATCATGACAATTACGGCGTGATTGACATGACAACCTTGCTCACCAAGTCCAGTAACGTGGCGACAGCACAAATTGCGATGGCGTTGCCCCGCGATACCTTGCCGCTGTTGCATCGCCGCTTGGGCTTCGGTCGTAACACCGGCAGCGGCTTTCCTGGCGAAAGCGCCGGCAGCATGCAGCCACAAAGCCGTTGGAATCCGGTGGAAGTAGCGACCATGTCTTATGGCTACGGCGTCACAGTCACGGCTTTGCAGTTAGCTCAAGCCTATGCGGTCATCGCGAGTGGCGGCATTCAACGCCCGGTGAGCTTTACCAAGGTCAACGGCCCGGTAGCGGGCAAGCGCATCATGGATGAGAAGATTGCACGTGCACTGATTCCGATGATGGAGACCGTGGTTACTCAAGAAGGGACGGCCTTGCGCGCCGCGGTTCCGGGTTACCGGATTGCCGGTAAGACGGGTACGGCACACAAAGCTCAAGCGGGCGGATATGCCAGCGATGCTTACATGTCCTTGTTTGTTGGTTTGGCTCCCGCCAGTGCGCCTCGCGTCGTAACAGCAGTGATTATTGATAACCCCCGTAAGGGTGGTTACTACGGTGGCCTTGCAGCAGCACCGGTTTTCTCGCGCATGATGTCTGACACGTTGCGACTAATGAATATTGAGCCTGACCGCAGTGCTGAGCGTCTCGCAGAGCAGCATCGTTACCCTCACCCA